>JAAUUG010000019.1 GCA_012031195.1 Oscillatoriales cyanobacterium SM2_1_8 | reverse complement strand
GTTGCGCCCCCCCGACAACCAAATTGGCGAACCGACGGCGGTTTTGCTGCGGGCGACGGCCGTGCAGACCGTGGGGGAATTTGACCCCCAGTTCCGGCAATATGTAGACCTGGATTATTGGTGGCGGATGGCTTTGCATTGCCACGTGGGGTTTCTTGATCGCCCCTTGGCGGGTTTTCGGGTGCACGCCGGGCAAACCACGCAAATCAATCAAGCGGCGGACGTGATTTGGGCGGAAATTTACCGGCTGTGGCTCAAGGTGCTGTTCGATCCGGTGTATGCGGGGTTGCCGGCGGCGGCCCGTCAACGTTTGTATTGGCACGTTTGGGGGCAGGGTCTGCGGGAAATCCTGCGGTGTTGGCGCTGGAAGGGGCGATCGCGCTTTGCTACACTACAGGTTCTTGCCGGAGCGTTTCTGCGTCGCCAACCCTTAACGGGCGTTTTGTAGTTAGGAGGCATCACCGTGCGGGTTTTGTTCATGCACCCCAATTTCCCAGCCCAGTTTCGCCACGTGGCTACGGCCCTGGGGCAAGAAGCGAGCAACCAACTGGTTTTCTTGACCAAAACCAAAAACGATTGGGAAATTCCGGGGGTGACCAAAGCCTATTACGCCCCCTCCCGCGACCCCAAACCCGAAACCCATCACTATTTGCGGGGACTGGAAGCGGCGGTGTTGCAGGGGCAGGCGGCCTACCGTTCCTGCGAAGAGTTGAAACGCCAGGGGTTTTATCCGGATTTGGTGTACGCCCATTCCGGGTGGGGCCCTTCCCTCTACGTCAAAGATGCGTTTCCGCGAGCGCCCTTCTTAAGCTATTTCGAGTGGTATTACCAAACCATTGGTTCCGACGCAGACTTTGACCCCAGCGAACCCCTCAACGCCGACGATTACCCCCGCATCCGCACCAAAAACACTTCGATCTTGCTCGATGTGGCCAACTGTGACTGGGGCATTTCCCCCACCCACTGGCAGCGATCGCAGTTTCCGCCGTTGTTTCAGAAAAAAATTGCCGCGCTCCACGACGGTGTGGACACGAACTATTTTGTGCCCAAACCGGGGGCGAAGTTGGTCTTGCCGGACAAAAACCTGGATTTGTCGGAGGTGACGG
Source organism: Oscillatoriales cyanobacterium SM2_1_8 (assembly GCA_012031195.1). GTDB lineage: Bacteria > Cyanobacteriota > Cyanobacteriia > Pseudanabaenales > Pseudanabaenaceae > UBA8156. Next base: position 19,853 of record JAAUUG010000019.1, on the reverse strand, counting down.
AACTGGTGACCTATGTGGCCCGGGGCATGGAACCCTACCGCGGCTTTCCCCAGTTCATCGAGATGTTGGGCATCCTCCAAAAACGCCGACCCAACGTCCACGCCGTAATTGTGGGGGAAAACCGGGTCTGTTACGGCAAGGCGGCTCCCGCCGGCACCACCTACAAAGAGATGATGTTGGCCAAGGTGCCCTTGGACATGACGCGGGTGCATTTCACGGGGGCGCTGCCCTACGGTCAGTATTTGCAGGTGATTCAGGCCTCTTCGGTGCACGTCTACCTCACCCGACCGTTTGTGTTGTCCTGGTCGATGATTGAGGCCCTGGCTACGGGTTGTGTGGTGTTGGGTTCGGGTACGGGCCCGGTGCGAGAAGTCATCACCGATGGGGTGAACGGTTTGCTGGTGGACTTTTTCGATGTGGAACGGATTGCCGATCGCGTGGAAGAGGTATTGGACGATCCGGCGGCGATGGTGCCCATCCGCCAAAAAGCCCGGGAAACCGCCTTGGCGCGCTATGCCCATGCCCAGTTGTTGCCCCAGCATTTGCAGTTGATGGTGGACGTGGCCAACCGCCAATTCCCGCCCACGGCCCAAGATACCGACTATGTGCCGCCACCGGTGGTGTTGCCGGCGGAACGGACGGGGGCACCCAAATCCGAGAAAAAACCAGAGAAAAAAGCCAAAGGAAAGAAGAAGGGTTTTGCGGAATTTTGAAGAAGGGCGATCGCCGGCAACCGAATGGTTTGCGCGGCCCGGCGGGTCAAATCAGGAAATCCTGCGGGCGATGGGTTATGCCGTGGTGGATGCCATTGTCGATGGGATTTTGCCGGGCGATCGCCCGTTTGTCGCCGAAACCAGCCCCTTTCCCTGGCGGGTGCCCACCCAGGGGCGATCGTATCGGGAGATTTTGCCGGAGGTGATGGGGGAACTGGTGCCGCGGGCGCTGAATGTCCATCATCCGGGCTATCGGGGCCACATGGATTCGGTGCCGCTGATGTGGTCGGTGTGGGGGGATGCCCTGATCGCCGCCCTGCACAACAACATGTTGAGTGCGGAATTGGCCCCCGGTTTCACCCACCTCGAAGCCCAAGGGATGAATTGGTTTGGGCAGCAATTTGGCCTCGGGGAAAACGCCTTTGGCACGCTGATGGCGGGCGGTTCTTTGGCCAACCTCACGGCCCTGTTGGCGGCCCGCCAAGCCCGATTTCCCGACGTCAAGGATCGGGGCTGGGACAACCTCCCGGCGGTGGCCCTGGTCTCGGCGGCGGCCCACACTTCCTTCCGCAAAGCGGCCAACGTGATGGGACTGGGGCGCGATCGCCTGCGGATGGTGCCCACGGATGCCCAGGGACGCATGATACCTTTGGCGTTGGCCGAAGCGTTGGCCCAAGCAAAATCCCAGGGGCAAATTCCCTTTTTCGTGGGGGCCGTGGCCGGTACTACGGTGACGGGGGCGGTAGACCTCTTGCCGGAAATTGGGGCGATCGCCCGGCAATTTGGCTGTTGGTTCCACGTCGATGCGGCCTACGGAGGGGCGGTGCGGTTTTCCCCGGACTGGCGGCACCTGTTGAGCGGTTGCGAGCAGGCGGATTCCATCACCTTTAACCCCCAAAAATGGCTGTGGGTGGCCCGCACCTGTGCCATGTTGCTCGTGCGCGATCGCCAGGTGCTCGAACATACCTTTGATCGCGATTTGCCCTACATGGACGAAACCGGTCTCAATTTTGGCAATGTCACCGTGCAGGGTACCCGCCGCACCGACATCCTGAAGCTGTGGCTGGTTTTGCAGTCCCTGGGGTTGGCCGGGTTGGCGCAGTTGCTTGATCGGTCCATGGCCCAATCTCGGCAATGGGCGCAGCGGATCGCCGAAACCGACGAAGCAGAACTGGTGTGCCCCCCACCCTCAACATCGTCTGCGTGCGCCCCCGGCGGGAAGCCCCCACGGCCCTGCGCGATCGCTGGCAACGGGAGCGGGGATGGTGGCTATCGTTGCCCCGCTGGCAGGGGGAAACCATCCTGAAGGCGGTGTTTTTGCATCCGTTTGGGGATGATGGCGCCCAACCCCACCCCCTGAAACCGAAGGCCTTTGGGCAGCCGCTGCCCCCGTGGGAGTAAAATCAGGCCCTGGCCCCGTGCGCGGATCCCCCCATGCAGGTAGTTTTTTTTGGCACCCCTTCTTTTGCCGTGCCGACCCTCACGGCGCTGTTGCGATCGCCGCACCAGGTTTTGGGGGTGGTGACGCAACCCGATGCCCGCCGGGGCCGTGGCAACCAACTTTCGCCTTCGCCGGTCAAAGCCGCGGCCGTGGCCGCCGGTCTGCCCGTGTGGCAGCCCCATCGCCTCAAAAAAGACCCCGAAATCCTGGCGCTGCTGGCCGAACTGGCGGCCGATGTGTTTGTGGTGGTGGCCTACGGTCAAATTTTGCCGCCGACGGTGTTGGCCATGCCCCGCTCCGGATGCCTCAATGTGCACGGCTCTTTGCTGCCCAAGTATCGGGGAGCCGCCCCCATTCAATGGAGTTTGGCCAACGGCGACGCGGAAACCGGCATCACCACCATGCAAATGGATGCCGGCATTGATACCGGAGCCATGTTGCTGAAGGCGACCACGCCCATCCTGCCCGATGACCATGCCGACACCCTGGGCGATCGCCTGGCCCAGATCGGAGCCGATCTCCTGCTGCAAACCCTGGCGCAACTGCCGACCCTGACCCCCATTCCCCAAAACGATGCCGAGGCCACCTACGCTCCCCCACTCCGCAAAGAGGATTGGGTGGTGGATTGGTCACAACCGGCCATGACGCTCCATCACCGGGTGCGTGGGTTTTATCCCAACGTCTACAGTTCCCTGCGGGTCAGCGCCTCAAAATTCTGGGGACGGTGGTGGCACCCGGCGCGGGAGTTCCGGGCACCCTGGTTGCCATCGACAAACAAGCCGTTTGGGTCGGCACCGCCCAAGGTTGGCTGGGATTGGTGACGGTGCAACCCGAAGGCAAACGCCCCCAGGCCGCCGCCGATTTTGCCAACGGCCAGCGGTTGACCCTTGGCGAAACTTTTGCAGCCCCAACCCCCTCGCCATGGTGAGGGCGATCGGGAGAATCCGCCTTCAAAACGCCAGCATGCTGCGGGCCACGCGGTCGGCCACTTCCTCGGTGGTGAGGTATGTCAACACCTTCAGGGCAAAAGGCAGGGCCGTGGCGGGGCCGCTGCCGGTGATGATGGAGCCGTCTTGCACCACCGGCGCTTCTACCCAAATCCCCCCGAGGCGATCGCGCACGGACGGGTAGGCGGTCACCCGTTTCCCTGCCAGCAACCCGGCGGACTCCAACACCAAAGGAGCCGCGCACACCGCCGCCGTGAGTTTGCCGTGGTCGCTCAATTCCCGCAGGGCTTGGCGCACCGTAGCGTTTGCTGCAAAAGTTCGGTACCCGGGCCCCCCGGCAACACCAACCCATCGATTTCCCCCCAGGCGATCGCCTCCAGGGCCGCGTCCGGGCAAAGGGCGATCCGGTGCGACCCGACCACCGCTGCCGTCGTGGGGCCGGCCACCACCACGTTCACCTCCCCCCGTCGCAACACGTCGATGATGGTGACGGCTTCGAGTTCCTCAAACCCCGGCACTAAAGGCACCACAACCGTTTTGATGGGGGCTTCGATTTTGGCTTCCATGTCTTGCGGGATTTTTGGCTAAAGGTGGACGGTGGCCCAGCTCCGGTTCAGGGCCGACAGCAACCCATGGATTGTGACAATTGGCAACGGTGCATGTAGTTGTGTATACAATAGGGAAAAACCCGTGCCTGCCCCTATGGTACCGTCAAGCTCCCCCTTTCCCGCCGCCACCAAAGCCACTGCCGAAGTTGCCGCCGAGGCCCCCACCATGCTGGTGGGCGATATGGTTGCCTACGATCCCGAGGCGATCGCCCGTCTTTATCGGGGACGGCCCTGGGTGATTTTGGGTCGTTTGCTGCGGGTGGTGTTGGCGTTTTTGGGTTTTGGGTTGGGATTGTTGTGGGATACCTGGTGGGGACAAAAGGGGCAGCGGTTCCCCGCACGGGCCGCCCAATTGCGCCGGATTTTGACGGCTTTGGGGCCAACCTACATCAAAGTGGGGCAGGCGTTGTCTACCCGTCCCGATCTGGTGCGGGCCGACTTGCTGGAAGAGTTGGTGAAGTTGCAGGATCAACTGCCTGCCTTTGCCAACAGCGTGGCTTTTGCCATCATCGAGCGGGAGTTGGGCAAGCCGGTGGCGGACGTGTATGCCAGCCTATCGGCCAGCCCGGTGGCGGCGGCCAGTTTGGGACAGGTCTACCAAGGGCGGTTGCACAGCGGCGAAGAAGTGGCGGTCAAGGTGCAGCGCCCCGATTTGATGGAGGCGATCGCCCGGGATTTGCGGTTGTTGCGGTTGTTGGCGGGGTGGTTTGGCGGATGGTTGCCCCTGCAGTTGGGGAGCGATTTGGTGGCGATCGTGGACGAGTTTGGCACCAAACTGTTTGAAGAAATTGATTACATCAACGAAGCCCGCAACGCCGAACGGTTTGCCGCCTACTTTGCCGACGATCCCAAAGTCAAAGCCCCGGCCATTTATTGGCGGTACACCAGCCGCCGGGTGTTGACCATGGAGTGGATCCACGGCATCAAACTCACCGACATTGCCAAAATCCAAGCGGCGGGTCTGAATACCGATGAGCTGGTGCGGATTGGGGTGATGTCGGGGTTGCGGCAGTTGTTGGAATTTGGCTTTTCCACGCCGATCCCCACCCGGGCAACCTGTTTGCCACCTACGATGGGCGGATGGCCTACATCGATTTTGGCATGATGGATCAGCTCGATCTCACGACCAAAGAGTATTTGGTGGATTCGGTGGTGCACCTCATCAACCGCGATTATGGGGCCCTGGGTCAAGATTATGTGAGGCTGGGATTTCTGGCGCCCAATACCGAAATGGAGCCGATCGTCGGGGCTCTGGAAGCGGTGTTGGGGGACATCATGACCGAGAAGGTGAAGGATTTTAATTTTAAGGTGGTGACCGATCGCTTCTCCAAAGTGATGTACGACTACCCGTTTTGCCTGCCGGCCAAGTTTGCGTTGATCATCCGCTCGGTGGTGACTCAGGAGGGGGTGGCCCTCAGCCTGAATCCCGAATTTCGGATTGTCCAGGTGGCCTATCCCTATGTGGCGCGGCGACTGCTGACGGACGAATCGGAGAGCCTCCGGCGGCGGTTGTTGGCGGTGTTGTTCAAAGATGAAAAGTTTCAGTGGCATCGTCTGGAAAACCTGTTGGCGATCGCCCGTTCCGACGGTGAATTTGATCTGTTGCCGACGGCGCAGATGGGTTTTCGCTATTTGGTCTCGCCGGATGGGGCGTTTCTGCGGCAACGGTTGTTGATGGTGTTGACGGAGGACAATCGCTTGCCTTTGCCGGAGTTGCAACGGCTGTGGCAAACCCTGCAACCGGAAATCGATCCGAACCGCCTGTGGCAGGCGGCCACGAAGACTTTGGGTCAATCTTGGCAGAACTGGCCACGGACGTTGGCGGCGGCCCTACCGTTTGCGTTTTTGACGGGGAATCCAAACTCCTAAATGCCGGTTTGCCCTCACCCTGCTTCGGCAGGCTCAGCAACCGGGGGGAGAGCAGGCCAAAACCTTAACGCACTGCACTGGGCAAAAAGCGAGCTTGGGTTCGTCGGGAACGCGCCGCACGTGGGAAAAGCGCACTTGAGTTCGTCGAGAACGCACCGCACTGGGTAAAAAGCGAGCTTGGGTTCATCGGGAACGTACCCCAGGCGCCCCTAGACCTTCTCCGGTTTGAGTTCTCGTTCCATGAGTTCCGCCACGGCTTGGGGGGGGCTGAATTTCCCCCTGCAACAACCGGTAGGTGCTTTCGCAGATGGGCAGGGACACCCCGCGATCTCGGGCCCAGCGGTGCAACACCCCAACGGTATTGATGCCTTCGGCGGTGCCGACCAAAGTGGGCAAAATTTCGGCGAGGGTCTGGCCCAGGGCCAGACGGTATCCCACCTGGTAGTTGCGGCTGAGGTTGCTGGTGCAGGTGGCCAACAAATCCCCCAGCCCGGCCAAGCCCCACAGGGTTTCGGGGCGGGCGCCAAAAGCCACGGCAATCCGCACCATTTCGGCTATGCCCCGGGTCACCAGGGCGGCGCGGGCGTTGCTGCCCAACCCCAGACCGTCGCAGACCCCCACGGCCATGGCGATCGCATTTTTGAGGGTGCCCCCCAGTTCCACCCCCAAGGGATCGTCGTTGGTGTACACCCGAAATTGCCCCGAAGCCAGCAGCGCCTGCACCCGCGCCGCCAAAACCCCATCGTCGCTGGCCACCACCGCCGCCGCCGGCAATCCCCCGTTCCAGTTCGGTCGCCAGGTTGGGCCCGGACAAGACGGCCAAAGGGTCGTTCGGGGCAAGCCGCCCGCCACAGTTGGGAAGGGGTTTTTTCGGTGGCCCCATCCAGTCCTTTGGTGGCCGTGATCAAAGGCATCGCCACCGACCAATCCCGCACCCGGGCGATCGCCGTGGGGACGCCGGCCACCGCCACCGCCGAAATCAGAAAGTCGGCTGTGTGGGGGGGCAACGGTTCACGGCAGGACAGGACGATCGCTTCGTGGGCATTGCGGGCCACCAGATGGGCCAGGGTTTGCCCCCAGACCCCCCGCCCCAAAATCACCACCTTCATGGGGAAGACAGGGAAAGGTCTTCGATTTCGTCCCACCCGGCCGGCAAAGTTTGGGGCAACGGCGAGGCTTTGGTCGCCACCGGCTTCCCCTTGATGGCCACAAACGTGGCGCGATCGCTCCCCTCTTGGCGGCGCATCACCTCGTACCGGGGCACCGCCGGCCCATGGCTCTCCCAAATGCTGGTGAACCCCGTCCCCTCCAGAAAGCGCCACAGCGAAGGCCGGGTAAACCAGAAACTGCGATCGTTGTCCAAAGAAGACCACAGGACTTCCGCCGGTCGGCCGAAGTGGGCGGTGTCATCCCGTTCGTCGTGCCAGCGCCCCCAGTAGGTCTGGCCCTGGTCGGCAACACTTATCACAGGGGCCGGCGCCAACTGCGTATCGACCAGGAGCAAGTGTTGGCAGACCGCCCCCACCTGCCGCAAAAAGTCAAACACATCCGGGGCGTCCAGATGGTACAAAATCCCTAAACACAACACCACATCAAAAGTGCCGTGGCGTTCCGGAGACAGCGATCGCACATCTTCGAGCCGCCCTTCGTAGCGATCGCCCAGCCCCAAGGTCGTCGCCGCAAATTGCGCCTTAGCCAAATTGGCTTCCCGCCCCTCGATCGCCACCACCCGGGCCCCCTGCAACGCCAACTCGATCCCGTACAACCCCTCCAAGCAGGCCAAGTCCAAGACCCGCAAATCTTCCCAGGGCTTGATTTTCAGGTCGGCCACCATCTGCAAATACCGCCGGAGTTTCCAATCGGCCCCCGTGGGGGCCGGCCCCACCGTATACTCCGCCGCCCCCAACGCCAGGTTGTGGTTGGTCCATGCCCCGTAACGCTCCTCGACCCGCTGCCGCGCCCGACGAATCCCTGCTTGACGGTCTGGGCTCTCCATAGTCCATCAACGAAAATTCTCCCCATCCTACCGCTGGCGATCGCCCCCTGACAATGGTAAAAATCCGGTTAAGCTAAGATAAGCACAGCTCTCGAAGGAAGTGCCATGCTGCGAATTGTCACCCAGCGCCCCGAAGCGGAAGCCGAGCTGCGGCGCATTCGCGATCGGTTGTTTGGGCAAGACACCCAAGAAGCAGAACAAACGGTGGCCACCATTGTGCAAGCGGTGCAACGGGAAGGAGATCGGGCCCTACGTCGCTACACCGAAGAATTCGATCGCGTAAACCTCCGGGCCGAAGAATTGCGGGTGAGCGCCACGGAATTGGACGCCGCCTACCAACAAATTTCCGGCAAATTGTTGCGGGCGATCGAACTAGCCCATGCCAAAATTGCCGCATTTCACCGCCTCAAAGTGCCGCAAAGTTGGGTGCACTTCGCCGACGAAGACGTGGTTTTGGGCAAACGCTACACGCCGGTCGATCGGGCAGGGGTTTATGTACCGGGGGGGCGGGCCCTCTACCCCAGCACCGTGTTGATGAACGTGGTGCCGGCGGTGGTGGCAGGGGTGCCGCGCATTGTGATGGTTACGCCCCCCGCCGCCGACAAAAGTGTGCATCCGGCGTTGTTGGTGGCGGCCCAAATTGCCGGTGTGGATGAGATTTACCGCGTGGGCGGGGCCCAGGCGATCGCCGCGTTGGCCTTTGGCACCGAAACCCTGCCGGCGGTAGACGTGATCACCGGCCCCGGCAACATTTTACGTGACGCTGGCGAAAAAAACGGGTCTACGGTCGGGTGGGCATTGATTCCCTGGCGGGCCCTCCGAAGTGGCCGTGGTGGCCGATCGCACCGCCAACCCCGAATTCATCGCCGCCGATTTGCTGGCCCAAGCCGAACATGACCCCATGGCCGCCGCCGTTCTGATCACGCCGGAACTGGAATTGGCGACGGCCACGGTGCAGGCGGTCAAGCGCCAATTGGCCAACCATCCCCGCCAAACCCTCACCGAAAAGGCGATCGGCAACAACAGCTTGGCGATCGTGGTCGAAGACCTGCCCGCCGCGTTGGAACTGGTCAACCTGCTGGCCCCGGAACACCTCGAATTGGAAGTGGCCGATCCTTGGCACTGGGTAGACCAAATCCGCCATGCCGGCGCGATCTTTTTGGGGCATTACACCCCCGAAGCGGTGGGAGATTATTTGGCGGGCCCCAACCACACCTTGCCCACCTGCGGCGCCGCCCGGTTTGCCTCTTCGTTGGGGGTCGAAACCTTCCTTAAAAACTCCAGCTTGGTGGCTTACAATCGCAAGGCCTTGGCCACCGTGGCCGAGGCGATCGCCGCCCTCACCGAAGCCGAAGGGTTGCCCTCCCACGGCGATTCCGTTCGGTTGCGCTTGGAAGACTAAAAACCATGGCCAAGTTTTACGCTACGTTGACCCCTGCCCTGCAGGCGTTCATTGCCGAGCAACAGATGTTTTTTGTGGCGACGGCCCCCCACCACGGCCGGGTCAACCTCTCGCCCAAAGGGGCCGATACGTTTCGCTGTTTGGGCGATCGCGCCTTTGCCTACCTCGATTTAACCGGCAGCGGCAACGAGACGGCGGCCCACGTCCACGAAAACGGTCGGCTCACGGTCATGTTTTGCAGTTTTGGGCCCGAGCCCACCATTCTCCGGCTCTACGGCCAAGCCAAAGTGCAACGCCCCCAGGATCCGGGTTGGGCCGATCTATGTTCTTTGTTTCCTCCTCTTCCCGGGGCCCGTCAAATTTTCCGGGCCGACCTCCTCGAAGCCCAAACCTCCTGTGGGTACGGCGTGCCCCATTACGAATGGGTGGCCCCGCGCTTGCGCCTGCAGGAGTGGGCCGAACGCAAAGGCGAAGCCGGTTTGACCGCCTACCGGCAGCAGAAAACCAGCGGAGCATCGACGGTTTGCCCGCCTATCCCGAAGGGTAACGCATGACCTTTAACCTGTATTTCATCCGCCACGGTTTGGCGATAGAGCGTACCGAACACCTCCCCGATTGCGATCGCCCCCTCACCGCCGAAGGGCGCGAGAAAACCGAGCGCGTAGCCAAACGGTTGCGGCAACTGGGGCTGAACTTGGATGCCCTGATCGGCAGCCCCCTGTTGCGGGCCCAGCAAACCGCCGAAATTTTGGGGCAAGTGTACGACCTGCCCATCGAAACCTGGCCCGATTTGGCCCCCGATACCACCTTTGAAACCTGGCTGGCCAGCCTGTTGGTCTGGCAAAGCCAACATCCTGCCGTCAACGCCTTGGGCATGGTGGGTCACGAACCGGAACTCAGCAATTGGGCCGAAATTTTGCTGTGGGGAGGTTGCCGCGATGCGATCGCCCTCAAAAAAGCCGGTGTGTTGGGGCTCACCTTGCCCCGGACGGTGTCCCCCGTCGGCGAAGCTTTTTTATTTTTGTTGATACCGCCCAAAATCTTGTTGTAGGCCAACCGAACGGTTGACGGCCGTTCCGTTGAACCCCTAGCATGGAAGAAATTTGCGGCAGAAACTATGTTTTGGATCGGGCGCAGCCTGTGGATGTTGGTGGTGATCGGTCTGTTGGTGAGCGGTTGGGGTGCACCGGTGGGCGCCCTGCCGGCCAAAAGCGCCATCAAAGACGCAGCCACCCTGTTGCGCAATGCTTTGCCCATCGACAGTCCCGAAGCCCGCGATCTCCAACACAGCCTTGAAGGAATGCCCCGCCAAGCCAACCTCAAGCGGTGGGGGGCCCTGCACAAAGAAGTGGAACGACTGCAAAACTTGGTCACGGCCCAGGTTTCCCTCTTGGACGATGTCCGCCCCGAAGCCCAAGGGACAGCCACCGCCCTCCTGAGCGAACTGGCGACCGAGTTGGCCCCCCTCCGGGAAGCGATCGACCAAAAGAAACGCGATCCCATTAAGCCCTTGACCGCCCAGGCCCTGGCCACGGTGGGGGAACTGGAAGCCCTGATGGTCAAAGGATTTCCCTACGAAATTCCCGCCAAATACCAGCATTTGCCCCAACTCAAAGGCCGGGCGATCGTGGAACTCACCACCAGCCAAGGAACCGTCTTGGTGACCGTGGATGGCTACAGCGCCCCGATCACCGCTGGCCAATTTGTAGACTTGGTGAACCGCGGCTTTTACGACGGCACCACCTTCAGCCGCGCCGACGAAAATTATTATTTGCAGGCGGGGGATCCACCGGGCGCCGACATCGGTTACGTCGATGCCGCCGGCAACCTGCGCACCATTCCCCTCGAAATTCGCCTCACGGACAACAAACCGCCGGTGTACGAAAAACCCCTCACGGATGAGCTTTGGGGCTTGGAGGCGGGGCCTTCCCTACCCTTCTCCGTCTACGGCACCCTGGCCATGGCCCGCCCTGGCAACGATCCCAACGGCGCCTCGTCACAATTTTTTATCTATTTGTTTGAATCCGACCTCACGCCCGCCGGGCTCAACCTGATGGATGGCAATTATGCCCCCTTCGGCTACGTGACCCAAGATGATGGCGTGTTGTACAAGCTGCGGTTGGGGGACGAAATCCAACGGGCACGGGTCGTTTCCGGTCTCGAAAATTTGGTGCTGCCCGCGCCGCCGAGCGCTTGACATGACCGATACCCAAACGTTTGTCTTTCCCAACGGGTCGGCGGCGACGTGTTTTGCCGGCCCCCAGGAAGAGCACCTGCAGCATTTGGCAGCGCTGACCGGTTGCCAGTGGCTATTGCGGGGGACAGAGCTGCGCGTTGCCGGCCCCCACGCCGCCCAAGCCCTAAAGGTGGTGGCCGCCCTGCGTTCCCTCTGGCAAGACGATCGCCCCCTCACCGAAGCCGATTTGCGGGCGGCCTGGCAAGCGGTGCAAGAGGATCGCTTGGCGGTGTGGCAAGAACGACCGACCCTGGCCCGCGATCGCCGGGGTGGGGCCATCCAACCCCGCACCCTGCGGCAACAACGCTACGTCGAGGCGATCGAATCCCATGCCCTGACCTTTGGCATTGGCCCCGCCGGCACCGGCAAAACCTACTTGGCGGCGGTGGTGGCGGTGCGCGCCCTCCAACAACGTCAGGTCGATCGCCTGGTGTTGACCCGGCCCGCCGTCGAAGCCGGAGAACGCTTGGGGTTTCTGCCGGGGGATTTGCAGCAAAAATCGATCCCTATTTGCGCCCCCTCTACGATGCCCTCCACAGCGTGATCGATCCCGACAAGGTGCCCCAAATGCTGGAACGGGGCACCCTCGAAATCGCTCCCCTCGCCTACATGCGGGGACGCACCCTCGATCGCGCCTTCGTGATTGTGGATGAAGCCCAAAACACCACCGCCGCCCAAATGAAAATGATCCTCACCCGCCTGGGCATGGGCTCGCGGATGGTGGTTACCGGCGATACCACCCAGGTGGATTTGCCCAACCCCCGTCAGTCGGGATTGCTGGCAGTTCAAGAAATTTTACAAAATGTGCCGGGGGTCGCCTTCGTGCACTTTGAGCGGGAAGATGTGGTGCGCCATCCCCTCGTCCAACGCATTGTCGATGCCTACGAAGCGGCCACCGCCCAACCTTAGGCCTTGCCAGATGGGAAAACTTTTTGTACAGTGGTAGCAATCGCTCAATCCCCCCGAGCGAATGGATGTCCCCGAAAAGGCAACTGTGTTCGAAAGAAACAGGCGCAAAACGTGAACCTCTTACCAATAGAGTGCAATAAAATCGCTGCACACATGAACCAATTGGTGTGGCGAGGGGTGTGGTAGTCACGTTACCGAAGGGATTTTTATATTTTTTGTTAAGCTTGGCGACTTCTTGATGTTTTCTTGATGTTTTTTGCCGCCCCGTTTGAACCAAGCGGTTTAGGCTATACAAAAAGCCCACATTGCTCACCAGGGTGAACGAGGTACGGGCTTGTGAAATGTGGGTTTGAAATGTGGGTTTAGTGAAACGCCTAGTGAAATCCGTCCCAAAGACAATCCCAGAGACATATAGCTGTTTTGCATAGCGACGAGACAAAACAAGTCGGGTCGCAGGGGCGAAGCCCCCTATTGGTTCTATTAGACTTTCGTTGGGCAAGAAAAAACCGTGTCAGTTTTAATTAAAATGACTATATAGTCATTTTAAATGTGTTTGCGACAACCTTGCCCTCACCCCCAGCCCCTCTCTCTTCCTGGGAGAGGGGAGTAAAGGCATTCAAAACAATCGCAGTCGTTTCATTCTTAACTAAATTGACCACAACTTGGTTGGGATGGGGTGCAGGGGGGAAACCCCTGGCTGGGATCTCCGGCGTGAGCGCTCAGCCGAAACCCCCAAACCTCCTTTTCCTTCGATGTCCGAACCTGCCCGAATGTCGCTATAGCACGGGGCCATAGAAGGTTATCGCGGTTTCGCCGTAAATGCGCGCATCGAGGGGCGTCAAATCCGAGATCGCCGGCAACGGCTGCGATCGCCGGTGTTCGACCGCCACCTGCCCCATCGGAGCCAAACACACCGCCAGGCCCGCCAATACCGGGGCGTACAGGTCGCTGGCGTAGGGCGGATCCAAATAAATCAGGTCAAAACGTGGGAGACCCTGAACCCTGCCCAGCATTTTCCGGGCATCGCCGCACCAAACCTCGTGCTGACCGGAAACCGCAAGCGCCTGCCAATTTTCCCGAATGAGGCGGCAAACCGCCGGCGACTTTTCGATCGCCAACACAAAAGTAGCCCCCAACAACAGGGCTTGCCCCCCATCGCCCCCGACCCCGCACACAAATCCAGCCAGCGGCCGCCGGCCACCCGGTCTCGCCAAATGTTGAACACCGCTTCCCGCACCCGGCTGGGGGTGGGACGGGTCACCAATCCCGGCAACGTCTTGAACCGATGGCCCCCCAAGTGCAACCCCATCAGGCCGGCTCCAACGGGGCCATCGTCAACTTTTCCTGGCGAAGCTGGGCATGGTAGAGCTCCGCCGGTTCAAGGGGGCCCACCCACACCACCGCCAAACCCTCAAAATGCACCCGATTGGTCAACTCCCAAGCCAGCGCCTCCGTCATCCCCGGAATGTACTTCAGCAAACAATGGGCCACGTGCTCAAAGGTGTTGAAATCATCGTTGAGCACAATCACTTTATAGTTGGGGTAGGGCTGACGCCGCACTTCCCGCACCGTGGCGCGATCGCCCTCAATCACCGTCGCCATACCCGTTGGGGGCACTCCGTTCCGACCGCCCCGAATCGGCACCAAGCAATTGCCCGGCAAAGCCTGGCCAGGTAAAAACGGGGCGGGAGCGCTGGATGGGGCCATGGATTTGCCTCAATTTGGAACCCAGGGATTTTCGGCCCTATGTCAGGTTTTTGGTCAAGGTTTGAGCCAGCATTTGGGCTAGGGGCTGCCACCGCACTTCACGATCGCTGCCCACTTCGATCGCAATTTTGACCTTGGGCATTTGCTGGGGAATTTCGCTCAGCACCGCCAACTCGGTTCCCGACAGAAACCCCCCTTCGATCGCCCAGACCACCAAGCCCTTAGACTTGGGGGGCAACGCCGCCAAACGATACTGAATCTGGGGCGGAATAAAATAACGACGCACTTCCTGTTTGCCCAAGTGGGGCGGACGCACCCCGTGCACCCCCGTCAAATAGGCGGAAACATCCCCCAGTCCCCGCGCACTCAAAAACAAAATGTCATACCCCGCATTCCGGAGCCGGCGCTGATAGCGACCTTCATACCCCCCTTCCGGCGGCACGTGCAAGGCGATCGCCCCATGGGCTTCGATGTCGCGTACAATCCCGTCTCCGGCAATTAAGGGCATGGCTTCCGCTCCCAAGGTTGTCTTCTCTTAGGTTACCCCATGGTCTGAACCCCGCAACCCCCAGCCCCGACTTTTGCCCCCCGAACACACCTCTATTTCGAGGGATGGGGGTGACCGTTGTTGTGGGGTTGAATCAAGCCATAGCCGCCGTGGTTCCGCTCGTAAATGACGTTGATTTCTTGGGTGGCCGCATTGCGAAAGACAAAAAAGTCGTGATCCACCATTTCCAGGTGTTCGACGGCCTCTTCAATGGTCATCGGCGGCATCGCAAAATACTTGTTGCGAATCACTTGCGCGGGCAACTCGGGCGCGCTGACCGTCGGCAAGGGCAGGGGTTGTTCGGCCACCACCACCGCCGTTTTTTCCGGCATCCGGCTGTTTTTGCGCTCCTTGAACTTCCGCAGCTTGCGGGCCAACTTGTCGGCGACCAAATCAATGCTGGCATAGAGGTTTTCGCTCTTCTCTTCGGCGCGAATGGTGGTGCCGTTGGCGTAGAGCGTCACTTCGGCCGCCTGACTTAGGGCAATGCGAGGGTTGCGCGCCACCGACAAATGCACGTCAATTTCGGTCGTCAGCGCCTGGAAGTGCGACACGGCTTTCGCAATCTTCTGCTCGACATATTCACGAATCGCTTCCGTGATGTCGATGTTTTTGCCATGGATAACCAGTTTCATACGCGCTACCTCGCAAAGGGGTCAAAATGAGTTGTTCGGAACTCGTGGTTTCTCGCAGTTTTTCGCAATTTTGACGATCGCTGCGATCGCGATGGGGCTTCACAAAGTGCCCGTCCCAAAAGCTTGGGATGCTGTTTTAGAGAAGACTTGGGATAGTCCCCATTTCTCCCTCCTCGCAACCCCTCTCAAGACGGACTCTAAAACCGTTTGGGGGTCGATTGAGGGTAGAAATCACCATAACACCCCATCCGTCTAAGTCACGAAATGGCGACGGCTTCTTAACATCCGGTTAACATCTGGCCATAGAGGGGGAGGGCCCGGCAGCGATATGATGAACCCGTGCCCTTTCGAGGATTGGAATCATGACGGCTCCCCTATGGCAGCGCTATTGCGATTGGCTGTACCACCATGCCGAGCTGGGCCTGTACCTGGATGTGAGCCGTATCCCTTTCCCCGAAACGTTGGTGGACACCCTCACCCCCCGTTTTGCCAAAGCCTTTGCCGAAATGGCGGCCCTGGAGGACGGGGCGATCGCCAATCCCGATGAAAACCGAATGGTGGGGCATTACTGGTTGCGGGCCCCGGAGTTGGCCCCGACCCCGGAATTGCAACGGGCGATCGTGGATACCTTGGCGCGGGTCGAGCGGTTTGCGGCGAACGTCCATGCGGGGGCGATCCGACCGCCGGCGGCCTCCCGGTTTACGGAAGCCCTCAACATTGGCATTGGCGGTTCGGCGTTGGGGCCCCAATTTGTCGATCGGGCGTTGGCCGCTGCGGCCCCACCGTTGCAGTTGCATTTTTTGGACAACACCGATCCGGACGGCATCGACGACCTGTTGGCCCGCCTGGGGGACAAGCTCGATCGCACGTTGGTGATCAACACCTCCAAATCGGGGGGCACCCCGGAAGCGGCCAACGGTACGGCCGAAATTCGCCATGCTTTTCAGCAACGGGGGCTCGACTTTGCCAAACACGCGGTGGCGGTCACCGGTACGGACAGCCGTTTGGCCCGACAGGCTTTGGCCGAAGGCTGGTTGGAAGTGTTTCCGATGGAAGATTGGGTGGGGGGGCGTACTTCGGTGATGTCGGCGGTGGGGTTGCTGCCGGCGGCGTTGCAGGGCATTGCCATTCGGGAATTGCTGGCGGGGGCGCAAACCATGGATCGGGCAACGCGGGTGCCCTCGTGCGTCAAAACCCGGCGGCATTGCTGGCTTTGTGTTGGTATTTTGAGGGCAACGGTCGGGGCGAGAAGGATATGGTGGTGTTGCCCTACAAGGATCGACTGGCGTTGTTGAGCCGATACCTCCAGCAATTGGTGATGGAATCCTTGGGCAAAGAGCAGGATTTGGACGGCAACGTGGTGCACCAGGGCATTGCGGTGTACGGCAACAAGGGCTCCACCGATCAACACGCCTACGTGCAACAGTTGCGGGAAGGGGTACCCAATTTTTTTGCCACGTTTGTGGAGGTGTTGCAGGATGCGCAGCACCCCCATCCCCGAGTTGTCGCCGGGGGTGACGTCGGGGGATTACCTGAACGGTTTTTTGTGGGGCACCCGGCAAGCGCTCTACGACAACGATCGCCATTCCCTCACCCTGACCCTGCCGGAGGTGAGCCCGAAGACCGTGGGGGCGACCCTTGCCCTGTTTGAGCGGGCGGTGGGGCTCTACGCTTCCCTGATTCGGATCAACGCTTACCATCAGCCTGGGGTGGAAGCGGGCAAGCAAGCGGCGGCGGCCATTTTGCACCTGCAACAGTCCCTGCTGGCGCAGTTGGCGGACGGTCAAAGCCGGACGATCGAAGACATTGCGGCGGCGATTGGGCAACCGGCGGCGGTGGAAACCCTCTACGGTTTGGCCCGGCATTTGGCGGCCAACGGTCGTTTGGCCATGGTGGGCAACCCCGCCCGCCCCCAAGAGTTGCGGTTTTACCGGGCCTAGGGAGCAACGGATGGCTGTTCCCTACGATCTGGTGGTGATTGGCGGTGGCGCCGCCGGTTTGACGGTGGCCAGCGTGGCGGCCCAACTGCAGGCCAAAGTGGCCCTCATCGAGCGCGATCGCCTGGGGGGAGATTGCCTGTGGTTTGGGTGTGTGCCCAGCAAAGCCCTGATCGAGGTGTCGCGACGGGCGTGGGCCGCGCGCCATAGCCAGCGGTTCGGTCTCCACGCCGAAGGGTTGCGGGTAGATTTTCCCCAGGTGTTGGAATGGGTGCACCATGCCGTGGCGGCGGTTCAACCCCACGACTCGCCGGAGCGGTTTCGGGATTTGGGGGTCGAGGTGCTGACGGGGGAAGGGCGGTTTGTCGATCGCCAGACGGTACAGGTGGGCGATCGCCGGTTGCGGGCCCGGGCCTTTGCCATTGCCACCGGTTCCCGTCCCCGCATTCCCGACATTCCGGGGTTGATCCAAGCCGGGTTCTTGACCAACGAACAGGTGTTTTCGCTGCCGGAGTGCCCCCAAAATTTGATCGTCGTGGGGGGAGGGCCCGTCGGGTGCGAATTGGGCCAGGCCTTGTCCCGGTTGGGGGCCCACGTCACGATTTTGTCCGCAGGCGATCGCCTGTTGCCGGCGGCCGATCCCGAGGTCAGCGCCCTGCTGGCGGAACGATTGCGGGCGGAAGGAATCGATGTGGTGTTGCGGGCCCGGGCGGAACGGGTTGCCACGGATGGCCCGGACAAAGTGGTGACCGTCGGCGACCATACCTATCGCGGCGATGCCCTGCTGGTGGCGACGGGGCGGGTGCCCAACCTGGAATCCCTTGACCTGGCGATCGCCGGCGTGGCCCACACCGCCCAAGGCATTCGGGTCAACCGCGGACTGCAGACCACCAACCCCCGGATTTTTGCCGCTGGGGATGCGATCGGCCCCCCTTTCTTTACCCATGCCGCCGGTCAAGAAGCTGCGATCTTGGTGCAAAACGCCCTGCTGCCGCGACCGTCTTGGCTGCAAACCCCCATCGATTACCGGGTGTTGCCCTGGGCCGTGTTCACCGATCCCGAAGTGGCCGCCGTCGGCCTCACGGAACCCGCCGCCCGCGATCGCTACCCCGATGTGCAGGTCACCGTCCAACCGCTGAGCGCCGTGGATCGGGCCCAAGCCGCCGGCCAAACCGTGGGTTTCGCCAAAATCCTGCACCGCCCCAACGGCCAGATCGTGGGGGCCCACTGGATCGGCGAAGCCGCTGGCGAATTGTTGGCCGAAGGGGTGTTGGCCATGGGCAACCGGTTGCCTCTGGCTCGCCTCGGCGCATCCATGCCTACCCCACCCTCGCCGAAGTCAACAGCAAAGCGGCCCAGCAAGCCCGTCGCCACGGGTACGAACAAAAAACCTGGCTGGCGGCCGGTCTCCACCATCTGTTTGCCGGTCTCCGCCGTTGGGCCTAAAACCCCTCCTAGCCTTGGATTTCGCCAAAGTCCTCTCCCCGGTTCCTGGGACTGCCGAAGGAGGGAGAGGGAGTTGGACGGTGCCGATCTGCTCGATGACCTTGGCAGTTTTTCGAGAAAGTGTATTCTAGGAAAATTGCGAAAAAAAAAAACACCATGGCTGTACCAAAGAAGAAAACCTCCAAGGCAAAAACGGCCCAGCGCAAAGCCGTGTGGAAACGCAAATCGGTAGCTGCCGCCCAAAAAGCCATTTCCTTGGGCAAATCGATTTTATCCGGGCGGAACCGAGGGTTTATCTACCCGTTGGCGGAAGAAGAAGAGACCGAAGCCTAGCCCCAGCCCCCTAGGGGCAGGAAAACCGAAAACGTTGATGGGCCAGTCAGCCTTCATGAACCATTGCAGAGGGCCATTGCGGAGGGTCATTGCCAATGGTTGGGGTTTACTGGTTCATTTCGCCAAAGATGGTGGCCGTGGTTGGCGAAGATTGTCGCAGGTATTGAAAAATCCAATACTTGAACAGACCGTCGAGGAACACGGGCACCGTGGCAATAAAAGTCATCAAAAACCAACGGTTTTCAGCAATGCCGTAGTGGCTCCCGATCAACAGCAAGAGCGACTCCCAACCGTCGCTGGAGTGGTATCCCACAAACGTATCGGTAAACACAATCAGCACAAACGCCTTGGCGCTGTCGTTGAGGCTGTAGAGGGTTTCGTCGAAAAAACCCCGCAAAATTTGGAGCTGGCGCCGGTTGGCAAGCAGCAGGGTATAAAAGCCAAACACGGCGGTGCCGTCGGCAAAAACGTTTTTGATGCCGTCCAGCCTTTGGGTTTGAAAGGTGGCCACCAGGCGACGGGCTTCTTGTTCCGTCTCGGCGGTTAGCGTTTCTGGGGAAAGGACGGTGCCGGCCACCAACCTCTCCAACTCCTGTTTGTCCTTCAGTTCCCGAAATTTTTCCAGCAATTCCCGTTCGATATCTGGGGCGAACCGGGCTTCGACTTGGCGATCGCGGTTGAGGGATTCCACAAAGGGGCTATAGACCAGCCATTTGGAAGCTTGTTGCAGCACCACCGTAAACACCAGCAAAAAGGCGCAAAAGCGCAGAGCCCCGATCGCCCGTTGACGGGACTGGCGCAATTCCGAGAGCACTTCCTGTTCGTAACCGGCGTACTTTTTATCGTCCAGGTTGCGGCCCACCCGATCGAACGTCCGAAACAGCGAACCGGGCAAAATGCTCTTTTCGAGGGGGATGACCTCGCTGGCATCCGGCGACGAATCGCGATCGGGGAAAAACTTGTAGGTACGTTTGCGGGGTTTGAGGTCGAGGAGGGGTTGCGCCAGGTTGGTGGTGGGGGTTTCCGGCACGACCGTGGGGCGATACCGCGCCAAGATGGTGTCCACAAAAGCCAGCTTTTGGGCCAAGCAGGGGGGATTTTCGGGGGAGAGGGGGTTGCGCAGCGGG
>JAAUUG010000288.1 GCA_012031195.1 Oscillatoriales cyanobacterium SM2_1_8 | reverse complement strand
GAAAAACCGTGTCAGTTTTAATTAAAATGACTATACAGTCAATTTAATTAAAAAATGAAACGACTACGATTGCTTTGATTGCCTTTACTCCCCTCTCCCAGGAAGGGGAGAGGGGCTGGGGGTGAGGGCAAGATTGTCGCAAACACATTTGAAATGACTATATAGCTGTAAACACCTTGGTTGGGGCGGGGTGCAGAAGTGCAGCCCCTAGCTGGGGGACTCGGAGGGGGGCACCAGCCGTCGCCGCAACCGATCCAAAGCCGCCGTGACACTGGTTTGGCGCACCCAGTCCCGACCCCGGCGATCGCCCAGGGTTTCCAAGTGGGTTTGCACGCCGTCGGCCCCGGCAAGACCGATCCAGGCCGTGCCCACCGGCTTTTCTGGCGTACCGCCCCCTGGCCCCGCCACCCCCGTAATGGCGATCGCCCAATCGCTGCCAAATCGCTGCCGCGCCCCTAGGGCCATTTCGGCCGCCACCGGCCCGCTCACCGCCCCATGGCGGGACAAGGTGTCGGGGTTGACCCCCAATACCTGGACTTTGACCGCATTGCTGTAGGCGATCGCCCCCCCCACAAAATAGGCGGAACTCCCCGGCAGCACCGTCAAAGCCTGACCCAGACCGCCCCCGGTGCAAGACTCTGCCACCGCCAAGGTTTCCCGGCGCTCCATCAGATGGCGGGCTACCACGCTCGTCAAGGTGTCTTCGTCCCGCCCAAAGCAATGCTCGCCGGTAAGCGCCAAAATCTGGGATTCCACTGGCCCCAGGATCGCCGCCGCCGCTTCTGGCGTTTGTCCCCGGGTCGTCAGCCGCAGCCGCACTTGACCTTTGCTTGCGTAGGGAGCCACTGTCGGATCGGCCAACTCGAAAAAAGGTTGCACCTTCTCGGCCAACGCCGATTCGCTGATGCCCCAGTAATGCAATATCCGGGAGTGCAGGCGATCGCCCGTCAGCCCTTGGCGCGCCAGTTCCGGAACCGCCGTGGCCGTCCACATGGCCTGCATTTCGATGGGTACCCCGGAAACGTCAAAATCAACAATCCGGGTTGGGGCTCCCAAACCATCCCCGGCGCCGTACCCACCGGATTGGGCAAGACCGCCGCCCCTGCCGGCAAAAACGTTTGTCTGCGGTTGCTCTCTGGGGCCGGACGCCCCCGCCGCGCAAAACTCTCGGCAATGGCCGGCCACAATTCGGGATGCTCCACCAACGGCACCCCAAAAAATTCGGCGATCGCTCGGTGGTCAAGTCATCGGGCGTGGGCCCCAAGCCCCCCGTAAACAAAACAATTCGCGATCGCGCGGTTGCCAACGCCAGCACCTCATGAATGCGTGCGCGGTTGTCCCCCACCACCGTCTGGTAATAATGGGCAATGCCCAGTTCCGCCAAAGCTTTTGCCAAGTACGATGCGTTGGTATTCACAATCTCCCCCAACAACATCTCGGTGCCAACGCAGATAATCTCTGCACCTTTTGCCTCGGCGTTCATGTTGCGCTCGCTTTTTTTGAGGGAATCTTGATCTCATGAAAGCCCCGTCCTGGGGGAACCCAAGATCTGGAGCGGGGGGGTTGCCGTCGAATTCACGGTTTTGGTGGGCATCCCACAGGTTTCCGGTGAGCTTCAGGACTTGCGCCGTGGTTTTTCCCGTTCGGTGGCAACATCTGACCTGGTTGCCGATCTTGCGGCTGGCCTTGTGTCCTCTTCGTCCCCATGAATTTCTAGGGTGAGGGCTTGGCCAACCTGGGCTGCCGCCACCGTCAACACCCGTCGCACCGCTTGCAACGTCCGCCCGTTGCGGCCAAGCACCCGGGGCGATCGCCCGCTGCCACAGCCGCCCGTACCCAAACCCGCCGTTGCCCTGCTGCCGTCTCGCAATCTATCCGCAGGGCTTCCTGTTCTGCCAACAGGGGGGTCAATACAAACCGTGCCAGTTCGGTGTAGTTCATTTGATAGTGTCTTGGTGGGGCGGGTGCGAACCTCAACCTGAATCCCGGGATTAAACCCCTTGACCTTCCGAAGCTACGGCAACCGCGGGAGCCGCTGTCGGCGTCCCCATTTCTCGGAGCCGCGCAAACACTTGGGCTTTCTCCAACAACCGCCGCACCGTGTCCGTGGGTTGTGCCCCCTCTTTCAACCGCCGTACCAGGCCTTCCACATCCAAGCGGGTTTCTTTGGTGCGGGGATTGTAAAAACCCAATTCCTCCAGCGGCCGGCCGTCGCGCCGGGTCGTGGCATGGGCCGCCACAATCCGATAGCTGGCTTCTCGTTTTTTGCCGAAGCGCTTCAATCGCAGTTTGATCATAGGTTGGGGCGATAAATTGGCATGGTCTTACAATATACCAAACTTTCGGCGATCGCCCTAGGCTTTTTCGGGGGGGGCGGCCAGGGGGGCAAACCATGGCAACAGGGCCAGCCCCGGCAACGCGGCTGCGAAGCTCAGGATAAAAAAGAGGGGCCAACCCACCGCTTTGGCCAACTCGCCGGAGGGGGAGGTCAGGATATCTCGGCTAAAGGCCGTAAAGCTGGACAGCAGGGCGTATTGGGTGGCCGAAAACCGGCGATCGCACAGGCGCATCAAATAGGCCACAAACGCCGACGATCCCAAACCGCCGCAAAAATTTTCCAGCACGACCGCCCCCACCAACACCTCATAGCGAGGAAAGTAGGCCAGGCCCCAATACACCAAATTGCTGAAGGCTTGCAACGCACCGAACCCCCACAGGGCGCGGTTGATCCCCACCTTGGTCAACAGACCGCCCCCCAACAACGTGCCGACAACGGTCGCCCCCAAGCCGATGCCACCCTGCAGGGTGCCGATGTCGGTTTGACGAAACCCCGACTGGAGCAAGAAAGGGGTGGCCATGGCATTCAGCAGCGAATCCCCGAGGCGGTACAACATCACAAACCCCCAAAACCCCGACGGCGTAGCCGCCGCCCGCCCGTTGCCAAAACTCTTGGAGGGGCTGGGTCACGGCCGCTTCCAGGGTGACGGGGGCTTCGATGCCTTGGGGCTCGGGGGCCCACACGGTACCGGCGATGCCGATCGCCAGGGCCAAAGAGATTAGAAAGTACACCTGGGGCCAGGACAGGGCATCGGCCAGCACAAAGGCCAGCGCTCCCGTCACCAACAACGCCAAGCGGTAGCCCAAAATGAACACCGCAGCCCCCGCCCCCATTTCCGCCTCGGCCAGCACGTCCGTGCGGTAGGCATCCGCCACCATGTCCTGCGTCGCCCCCAGCACCGCCACCGCCACCGCCGCGATCGCAATGCCCGTTAAACTGCGCTGTGCCGACAACGCCGCGATCGCCGCCATCAACGCCACCTGCAACGCCAATAGCCACCCCCGCCGCCGCCCCAACCACGGCAAGGCAAAGCGATCGACCACCGGCGCCCACACAAACTTGAGGGAATAGGGCACCCCCACCAACCCAAACCAGCCGATGGTGCCCAAATCAATGTTTTCCGCCGTCATCCACGCCTGCAGGGTTTTTGAGGTCAACAACAACGGCAACCCCGAGCCAAACCCCAACAACAACAACACCGCCATCTTGCGATCGCGAAAAACCGTCCACCACTCGCCCACCGCGCTCCTCCCAAAGTTCCCCAGGGGCTTGACAAAAAAGCCCCCATTTTCTCGAAATTGGACTACAATACACCCATGCGGAGACGAAAGTTTCCGTTCACTCCTCACACCACATCCCGCCTGTCCAAGCTAGCCTTTTCGGAAATCGCTTGTTGACAGGCGGTTTTCTATTATGTATCGCTGTAAGTATAGTCAATTTAATTAAAAATGGCGCGACTACGATTGTTTTGATTGCCTTTACTCCCCTCTCCCTCCCTGGGAGAGGGGCTGGGGGGTGAGGGCAAGATTGTC
>JAAUUG010000287.1 GCA_012031195.1 Oscillatoriales cyanobacterium SM2_1_8 | reverse complement strand
GTGGCAGTTGTGGGGCGCGGGCGATCGCCCTTGAAAACCCGGAAAATTGCGGGCAAGTGTTACCGTAAAGCTAGCTCCTTATCTTGGTGAAACATGAGCGAGTGTGTCGTCACCCGCCGGGCAGAGTTTTCGGCCAGCCATCGTTATTGGTTGCCCCAACTGTCCGAAGACGAGAACGCTCGTCGCTTTGGCCCTTGCGCCAAATTTCCTGGCCATGGCCACAATTATGTTTTGTATGTTTCTATGGTGGGGCAAATTGATGCCTACGGCATGGTGCTCAACCTCAGCGAGGTGAAGCACGCGATCGCCCGGGAAGTGATTGCCGATTTGAATTTTGGGTATTTGAATACGGCGTGGCCGGAGTTTCAAGAAACCTTGCCCACCACCGAAAACATTGCGCGGGTGATTTGGCAGCGTTTGGCGCCCCATCTGCCCCTGGTCAACATTCAACTGTACGAACACCCTAAACTCTGGGCCGATTATCAAGGAAACGGTATGCACGCTTGTTTGACGGTTGGTACGCATTTTTCGGCAGCCCATCGCTTGGCGCTGTCCAGCTTGTCCCAAGAAGAAAACGCCGCAATTTATGGCAAGTGTGCCCGCCCCAACGGCCACGGCCACAATTATCATTTGGAAGTCACCGTCAGCGGGGAAATGGATGCCCAAACCGGGGCGATCGTTGATTTGGATGCCCTGACGGCGGCGATCGAGCACCATGTGTTGGAGCCGTTGGATCACACGTTCCTCAACAAAGACATTGCGTATTTCGCAGAAGTTGTGCCCACCGCCGAGAACATTGCCGCCTACATCCAAGCCTGCCTGACCTTGCCGGTGCGGGAGTTGGGGGTAGAGCTGCACCGGATCAAGCTCTACGAAAGCCCCAACAACTCTTGCGAGGTGTACGGCCCCAGCTTGCGTCCCCTCGTCGCGCCGCGACCCGGTTGGCGATCGCCGTGTAGGGCGGTGCCTCAAGGTTGGCTGCAAACAGCTTTGCAGGAGGATGGTTGCATCCGGTGGCTGACCGGGGTGCAGGTTTGGGAACGGATGGTCGTTGCCATGGGTCGGTTGGCCGCCGCCGAGCCGATGGGTTTGGTGCTGGCCAGCCATCCCGAGTTTTTCCCGAATTTGGCGTCGGCTTGGGAAGTGTGGGTTCTGGCCGATCGCCCGGCCCCGTTAACCCGGCGGGGAGCCCAGTCGCCGGTGGCGCTGGTGGGGGTCGGCACCGGTCGTTTTGGTCTGTGCCTGATGCCGGGGTTGGGTTTGTTGGTGGTGGAGGACGGGGTTGGCGAAACCCCGCAGGTGGGATTGGGTTGGCATCCAACCACCTCGGCCGGGCGATCGCCGCGTTGAACGTCCAGGTATCGGTGCCGCCCACGTTGCAAAGACGGTTGTGGCAAATGGTGCCCTCTCCCCCCGATCCGGGCAAATTGGCGGATTGGCTGGCGGTGTTGGCGGTGGCGCCTCCCCCCGAAATTGCGGTGCCCCCCTTGGTGGAAACCGACATGGTTTGCACCTTGGCCCACGAAATCAAAACCCCTTTGGCCACCATTCAAACCCTGACCCGTTCGCTGTTGCAGCGTTCGGATTTGCCGCCGGTGGTGCAGCAGCGTTTGGCGTGGATCGAGGCCGAATGCCGCGAGCAAATGGAGCGGTTTTCCCTGGTTTTTGCGGCGGCCTGCCCCGTATCGAGGGCACCCACCCTCACCCCCTTGGACTTGGGCGAGTTGTTGCAGTCCATCTGGCCCGCCTGGGTGGAGCGCGGGGAACGCCGGGCGATCGCCTTGGCCTTGGATGTGCCCAAAAATTTGCCGCCATGCCTTAGCCACAGCGAGCAGTTGCCGTCTTTGTTGGGGGGGCTGCTCGATCGCTTGATCCGGAGCTTGGCCCCGGGCAGCACGGTGGTGGTGCAGGGTCGGGAAGCGGGGGCCTACCTCAAACTCGAATTTCGGGTGCAGCGGGCCGTAGGCACCCCCGAGCCGGTGCAATCCATAGGACAATGGCTGGTATGGCAACCGGAGACCGGTACCGTGGCCCTGAGCTTGGTGGCGGCCAACACGCTGTTGCAGGCTTTGGGGGCACGGCTCAGCGTCCGTTTGGCGGCCACACCGAAGGATGACGAAGTGCTGGCGGTCTTTTTGCCTTGCTTTGGGCCCGCCGCCGTCTAGGTAGCCATCGGGCGAGATTTCGGGCATCATAGATCGTGGTGGGGAAGGGCCTTGGCCCAAGAGACAATACAATCATCGGGAGAGCATTCGCCCTTGCTGCCGGTTTCCATTTTGGTGGTCGAAGATTCCAAGGTTTTGCGGGAGGAGGTTGGCGACATCCTGCGCTTGGAGGGCTATGAGGTTTGGGAAGCCGAAAACGGGCGGGTGGGTCTGGAATTGGCCAAGCTGCGGCGCCCCGATGTCATTTTGTGCGATGTGGCGATGCCGGAAATGGATGGTTTCAGCCTGTTGCAGGCCCTGCGGCAACACCACGACACCGAGTCCATTCCCCTCATTTTTTTGACGGCTCAGACCGAAAAGCGGGACATTCGGCGGGGGATGGAGTTGGGAGCCGACGATTACCTCACCAAGCCTTTTACGGCCAGCGAGTTGTTGGGGGCGGTGCAGGCACGGTTGCAAAAACAAGCGCGGTTGGCGGCCCGGCGATCGCCGGCAATGACTTCGGAGCCCACATCGTGCGATCCGGTCACGGGGCTGCCCAATGCCCAAGCCCTCGAATTTTCGTTGGCGGCCGCGATCGCCCGGGCGGGGGTTGGTTTGGCGGTGTTGGACTTTGGCAATTTTGATGCTTTGGAGGGGGTCATGGGCAGCAGCCTTGAACCCTGGTTGTTGCCGCAGATTGCCCAGCGGTTGCGGGAAGGGCTGCCCGGCAGCACATTGGTGGCGCGCACCCGGGAAGCGGAATTTGCCCTGTTGGTGCCGAACAATCCGTTGGACAACTTGGAGCGGATCGCGCGCACTTGCCTCAGGCTGGTGGCGACGGCTTTTGTCCTCAACGGTCGCGAGGTGATGCTCCATTGCCATGTGGGGTTGGCGGCGGCCCCCCGCGATGCTTCCCATCCCGGCGAATTGCTGCGGTGTGCGCGGCTGGCGGTGCAGGCGGCCCGCGAAGAAGGCCGGAACAGCATTTGCCGGTTTTCGGCCGCCCTCCAAACCCAGACGATCGAACGGGTAGAATTCGACGGCGATTTGTACCGGGCGATCGCCAACAACGAACTGGTGCTGCATTTTCAGCCGATTGTGCGGTTGGCGACCGGTCGCTGCGAGTCCTTTGAGGCGTTGGTACGGTGGCAACACCCCAGCTTGGGTCTGCTGTCGCCCGATCGCTTTATTCCTGCGGCCGAAAGTTCCGGCTCGATTTTGGCGCTAACCGAATGGGTGTTGGAGCGGGCGATTCTCTGCAGCCGGCGTTCGGCCATACCCATTGCCGTCAATTTATCCAGTTACGATTGCCAGCGGGAAGGCATCGTCGAAACGGTGGAAAAGTTGCTGCGCGATCGCCATGCCGAACCGCAAGCGCTGCAAGTGGAAATTACGGAAAGTGCCATCGTCAAACAATTGGAAACCACGATGGACAACCTGCGGCGGCTGCGGGCGATGGGGATCCGGGTGGCGATCGACGATTTTGGCACGGGGTATTCTTCTTTGAGTTACCTAAAGTATTTGCCCGTAGACAAACTCAAAATCGATCGTTCTTTTGTCAAAGATTTGGAAGCGGACAGCAACGACACGGCGATTTTGCCGGCCATCATTGAAATGGCCCGTCGTCTTTCGTTGGAGACCATTGCCGAGGGGGTGGAAACGCAAGAACAGGAGTCGTTTTGCAAGAGCACCGCTGCGATTGTGCCCAGGGCTACCTGTACAGCC
>JAAUUG010000286.1 GCA_012031195.1 Oscillatoriales cyanobacterium SM2_1_8 | reverse complement strand
CGGAACGGGTCGAAATTGACACCAATCCTACCAGGACGCGCCGGCGGTGAAGTGGTCTTGTGCCGGCACACCGAGTTTACCCTGCGCGACGGCGATCGCTCTGAGGTGGGCACCACGGTGACGCTGCATTTGCAGGAAGATGCCGAAGAATTTTTGGAGATTCTGGAAGCTCGGCGCATCATTCGCAACTACTGCGATTTTCTGGCGGTGCCGATCGCCCTCAACGGTGAAGTCACCAACAAGCAGGATGCCCTCTGGGAGAAATCCCCCAGCACCCTCAGCCGCGAGGATTACCTGGAATTTTACCGCTACCTCTATCCTTCCAGGAAGATCCGCTGTTTTGGATTCACCTCAACACCGATTATCCGTTTGTGGTGAAGGGGATTTTGTATTTTCCCAAGGCCAAATTGGATTGGGATCCCAACAAAACCCAGGTGAAGTTGTTCTGCAACCGGGTGTTTGTCAGCGACAACTGCAAAGAAGTGATTCCGGAATTTCTGTTGCGGTTGCGGGGAATTATCGACAGTCCGGATATTCCCCTCAATGTGTCCCGGAGCTTTTTGCAGGGCGATCGCCGGGTGCGCAAAATCCAGGAATACATCAGCAAGAAGGTGGGGGATCACCTGGTGAAAATGTTCGAGGACGATCGCCCGGCCTACCTCAAAGCCTGGAAGGACATCGAGCCCTTTGTGAAGTTTGGGGTGATGACCGACGAGAAGTTTAAGGAGCGGGTGAAGGATGCCTTGGTGTTTGGTACCACCCACACCGGCGACGGCGACTTCAGCGGCGAATTTGGGCATTACACCACCCTGGCGGCCTACTTGGAGCGGAATCGCGAAAAACACGCCGACAAGGTGTACTTCACTTCCGATGCGGTGGCCCAGGCTACCCACTTGGATTTGTACCGGGCCCGGGGTCTCGAAGTGCTGACTTTGGATGCTCCCATTGACGGTTACCTGCGAACGGCGGTGTTGGAGGCGGATCACAAAGAGGTGAAATTCCTGCGGGTAGATGCCGAAGAAGTGGCCACCCTCGGGGCAGAAAAGCAGGGAGAAATCGTTGACCCCACCACCAACCAGACCCGGGGCGATCGCCTCCAAGCTTTGTTCCAGGACGCCCTCAACGATAGCCGCATCAAAATCCGTCTGGAGCGTTTGCCGGTGGAGGACAGCGGTTCGCCGCCCGCCTTCATTTTGTTGGACGAGACCACCCGGCGGCTGCAGGAAATGCAATCCCTGATGCCCGATCGCCCGCCCACCCTCCCCGAGAACAAAATCCTGATGGTGAACGAAGATCATCCCCTGGTGCAGAACTTGGCGGAATTGGAGCGGGGGGTGATTGTCGGCAGCAGCAGCAACAAGCGGGAAACGGCGCTTTTGCTGTGTCAGCACATTTTTGATTTGGCGTTGCTGGCGCAAAGGGGGCTGGATGTGGACAAAACCAAAGCCTTTTTGACCCGTTCGAGTCAGCTTTTGGCCCGGCTCACCGACCGATGAGCAGGTTTTGGTGGGAGCAGGCGGTGACCTGCGGGGCTCGGTGGTGGTGGAAACCCTGCCCAAGGCCCTATGGTTTGGGCTGTGGGGCGGGGCGATCGCCTTCTTGTATAAGCAGGGGTTTTCGCAGGTGAATTTGCCCTTGCTCAGCACCTTGATTCCCAATCTGGTGTTGGGGTTGTTGTTGGTGTTTCGTACCAACACGGCTTACGAGCGTTATTGGGACGGGCGCAAAGCTTGGGGAGTCATCGTCAGCGCCACCCGCAATTTGGGACGCACCCTGGCGATCGGGGTGGCCGCCCCCGAGTCCTCTGCCCAAGCGGCACAAACCAAGGCTTTGTACCTGTTGGCGGCCTTTGCCCTGACCACCAAAAATTACCTGCGGGGGGAGCCTGCCACCGCCGACATTCCGCCCCAGTTTTTGGGGGAAGAACAACTGGATTCCATCCCCCGGCCGCCCCTGCACCTGGCCAACCGCCTTGCGGCCTACCTGCAATCCCAATACCGTGGGGGACACCTCAACGAATCGCAACTGGCCACTGCCCAAACCACCTTGGACGATCTGGTGGCTAATTTCACCGCCTGCGAGCGCATCCAACGCACGCCCCTGCCCCTGGCCTACTCGATCCACCTCAAACAACTTTTGTTGCTGTACAACCTGTCCCTCCCGTTTCAGGTGGTCGCGACCTTCCTCTGGCTGACCCCGATCATGGTGGCGGCAATCAGCTTCACGATTTTGGGGGTGGAAGAAATCGGCTTGCAGATCGAAGACCCCTTTGGTCGAGATGCCAACGATTTGCCGTTGGACAGCCTTTGTACCATGTTGGTCGATGAAATCGAAGCCTTAATTCGTGAACTACCCCTCCTTTGATCTATCGGTGAGTTTGGCACGGTGGTGGCGGCAGGCGTTTTCGTTGCGGGGGTCGGTGGTGCCGGAAACCTTGCCCCGCTCTCTGGTTTGCGGTGCTTTTGGGGTGGCGATTAGCGCGCTTTACGAACAGGGTTTCACCCAACTCCACTTGCCGTTTTTGGGCAGCATTATTCCTAACTTGGTGCTGGGTTTGTTGTTGGTCTTTCGCACCAACACCGCCTACGATCGCTATTGGGAAGGGCGCAAAGCTTGGGGCAGCATCATCAACGCGGTGCGCAATTTGGCTCGCCAAATCTGGGTGGCCGTCTACGAACGGGAAAGCGGCGATCGCCCCCAAAAGGAGCAAGCCTTGCGGTGGTTGGTGGTGTTCGCCCGCTCCGTCAAACAATACCTGCGGCAAGAGCCCTTGGACGAAGACTTGGTGGCGCTCATTTCCCAATCGCAATACCAACAATTGCAGCAGGTCAACCATCCATCCTTGGAAGTGGCCTTTTGGATTGGCGACTACTTGCAACACCAATACGAACGCGAATGTTTGAACATTTACCAGCTTAATACTGCCCAAAATTTGCTCAATCAGTTGGTGGACAATTTGGGGGTATGCGAAAGGATCAAGCGCACGCCGATTCCCCTGGCCTATGCCATCCACCTCAAGCAATTGTTGGTGATGTATTGTTTTTCGCTGCCGTTTCAGACTGTCGAGGCGTTGCATTGGGCAACCGGGCCGGTCACCGCCCTGATTGGGTTTACCCTGTTGGGGGTCGAAGAAATTGCGGTGCAAATCGAAGACCCCTTTGGTCGCGATCCCAACGATTTGCCCCTGGATGCGATCTGTCAGGTGATGCTGCGCAACATCGAAGATTTGATTGCCCTGTCCCCCCCTCGCCCCTAGGCTATGGGATGCACGGCCCCGATCGGGGACTATACTGGCCTCAACTTTGGGATGCAGTTTATGGCCCCTTCCCTTTCCAACGAGGCCCTGGAGCGCTTGGCGGCGCTGGTGGCCGCAGAAACGTACCTGGATGTTGCCCGCTGGCATTTGTATGTGAACGATGCCAAGCTCGATCGCGCCGTGGCGGAGGTTTGCTATGGGTTGATCGCGGCCAACAACGTGACCCCGGCCACCGTAGCCGATGGCTTGCGCCAAATTGAGGTGACCCTCGGCGGCGGCAAAACCACCCTGTCGCTGTGGGACTTGGTGCCGGCGACGGCGATCGCCCGCTTGACCGATGCTTTGCAGGAATTTGCCGAATAGAAGGGGGGCATTTATAGCTATATTCGGTTAGGTTCGGACATCGAAAGAAAAGGGGGTTTGGGGGGCGGCGCCCCCCAGCCAGGGGTTTCACCCCTGCACCCCGTCCCAACCAAGTTATAGCTGTTTTGCATAGCGACGAGACAAGACAAGTCGGGCCGCAGGGGCGAAGCCCCCGTATTGGTTCTATTAGACGTTCGTTGGGCAAGAAAAAACCGTGTCGGTTTTAATTAAAATGACTATATAGCTGTTTTGCAT
>JAAUUG010000285.1 GCA_012031195.1 Oscillatoriales cyanobacterium SM2_1_8 | reverse complement strand
TCATTGACGAAATACTGGCCCTTGGAATTCAAGCTTTTTGAAATATAGTTCATTTTAATTAAAATTGATACGTTTTTTTCTTGCCCAACGAAAGTCCAATAGAGCCATTGTCGGGGGCTGCGACCCTGCGACCCGACTTGTTTTGTCTCGTCGCTATGCAAAACAGCTATACAGGCGCATTCTTAATTAAAACGACTATACCCCCCCAGCCCTTGATCCGGCTAGGCCCCTTCCCAAAACCGGGGGCGGGGAGCCCATAGCCGATTGTTCCCCTTCCGAACAGGTAAAACCCGTGACCGTTGCCCCCAAGGTTTGTCGAATCAAATTCCCTGTATCCCCAGCCCCACAACCCACGTCCAAAACGCGGCGATCGCCCGCTCCCAACAACTTCAAGACGGTGGGATTGCCGGCATTGGCATAAACCGTGGTGGCGTTCAAGCCCATGTCAGGGTTCTCCGATCAAATTCTGGCAGCGGGCCAGTTGGGCTCGCACTTGGTCAAAACCGGTGCCCCCATAGCTGTTGCGGGCCTTCACTACTTGCAACGGGGCGATCGCCGCATAAATGTCTGCCGCAAAAGCCGGATGAAATTCCTGCCAGCGGGCCAAGGGCAAATCCTTCAACAAAACCCCTTCGGCCAGGGCAATTTTGACCATTTTACCAGCCAGGTTGTACCCTTCGCGGAACGGCACCCCCTTGGTCGCCAAATAATCCGCCACGTCCGTCGCGTTGGAAAAATCCGCGGCCACGGCTTGGTTAAGGCGCGCCACCTGAAATTCCAGCCCCTCGGCCATCAACACGGTCATCGCTTCCAAACAGGCCCGCACCGTGGCCACCGCATCGAATACCGCCTCTTTGTCTTCCTGGAAATCCTTGTTGTAGGCCAAGGGCAATCCCTTGATCGTGGTGAGCAAAGCCAGCAAATGCCCAAACACCCGCCCGGTTTTCCCCCGCACCAACTCCGGCACGTCGGGGTTTTTCTTTTGGGGCATGATGCTGGAACCGGTGCTGACCCGATCGCTCAGTTTGGCAAACCGGGCCTCTTCAGAACACCAGAAAATCACTTCTTCCGCCAACCGGCTTAAATGTACGGCCAGCAAGCTGGCGGCGGCCAAAAATTCCACCACAAAATCCCGATCGCTCACGCTGTCGAGGCTGTTGGCGGTGGGGCCAGCAAACCCCAGCAACGCGGCGGTACGGTGGCGATCGATGGGGAACGTGGTACCGGCCAACGCCCCGGCCCCCAACGGACACCAATTCAAACGCTTGT
Source organism: Oscillatoriales cyanobacterium SM2_1_8 (assembly GCA_012031195.1). Taxonomy (GTDB): domain Bacteria; phylum Cyanobacteriota; class Cyanobacteriia; order Pseudanabaenales; family Pseudanabaenaceae; genus UBA8156. Next base: position 2,661 of record JAAUUG010000285.1, on the reverse strand, counting down.
GCACATCCGCCAGCCGCTCCCAATCCCGCTGCGCCATTTCCACATAGGCCAGCAAATGATGGGCCAAACTCACCGGTTGGGCCCGTTGCAAATGGGTGTACCCCGGAATCAACGTCTCCACATGGGCCTCGGCGATCGCCAGCAAGGTGCGCTGCCAGGTGCGCAAATCCTGCTGCAATTGGGCAATGCGATCGCGCAGGTACAGGCGCAGGTCGGTAGCCACCTGATCGTTGCGGGAACGGGCGGTATGGAGTTTTTTGCCCACATCCCCCACAATTTCCGTGAGGCGGCGCTCCACGGCAAAATGCACATCTTCGGCGTCCAGACCCGGGCGAAATACCCCCTCTCGGTATTCCCGCCGAATTTCCTCCAGACCGGCCACCAGCGCTTCTCCCTCCGCCGGGGAAACAATGCCGCATTCCGCCAACATGGTGGCGTGGGCCTGGGAGCCGGTCAGGTCAAACTCGATCAGCTCAATGTCAAAGCCAATGCTGGCGTTAAACCGGGCGATCGCCGGGTGCAGGGCGCTCTCAAACCGTTGGCTCCAGGGTTGGGGGGTGGGCATAGCAGAAAATTTACCAAAAACTCAACCAGCTTGCACGATTTGGGAACCGCCATCGGTAGCCGCGGCCACCGTTAAGGGTACCACCTCCGCCTTCGAGCGCGATCGCTTGGGCAACAGCTTGGCCAGGGAAGGCTGGCCGTGCAGCAAGAAGTTGGCCCATTTGGGCTGCAAAACCAAGCAAGCCGCCAATTGGGTGCCGGCACCGCCCGGTAGTGTCGTCAAAATTTTGCGCTTGAGCAGGGGGGCATTGGGCAAAAGGCTGGTGCGGGCAACCAACCACTCCCGTTCGTTCCGACAAAACAAACGCAAGGCGGTGTCCACGGTGGGTTGCGGACGGTTGCTCCCATCGTTGTTGAGCAGGTCGTACAGTTTTTCGTAGCGCCGGCTGCTCTCCAACGCCAAACCCAACACCACCACGTTCCGTTCAAAGGCACTCAGGTTCAAACGCTGGGTCAAGGCCGGCAGGTACAGCGCCACGCCGGCCGCTTGGGAGGCCGCCAGGCGATCGCCAAACCGACCCAAGGGATGGGGCAAAGCCGCAGGCACCTCCTCGCGCCGCCGTCCCCCCTGATGGGGATCGAGGTTGATAAAACCTTGCCACCAATGGGCGGTGGCCCGGTCGGCCGGGGTACGGGCCACCCGGTTCACTTCCCGTTGGCATTCCCGCTGCTTGGCGATCGCCCGCATCAAGACCCGATCCAACCACGCCAATTCTGCTTTCAGGTAGGCCAAATTGTCGGCAAAGGGCACCGCCTCCGTCATGCCATGCCCCGTTGCAGGGTGGCTCGGATCGCCAGGGCACCGCCGAGGGCAAACAGCAACAACCCCAATACCGCCCCGCCAAAACTCAGATCGCCCCACGGCGCCCGCAGCACCGTCGCCGTCAGCGCCCATGTCTCGTGGCTGTAGGCGTAGCGAATGGGTTCGATCGCCCAGGTTAGGGGATTGCAACTGGCCACCCACTGCAACCACCCCGGCATAAACTTGAGCGGAGCCAACGCCGTACTCGAAAACAACAGCGGCAGGTTGATCAGGAAAATCACCGCCAACAACTCTTGGTGACCGGGCAAAGCAAAGGCAAACCCCAAACTAACCGTCGCAAACCCCAACACCAAAATCGTGACCACCAGGGCGATCGCCCCCAAGCCTGCCAGGGAGGGCAACGGGGCCCCCAACCCCACCGCCGCCAGGGTGATGGCCGCCGTTTGCACCAAACTCAACAGGGCAATGAACAACGCCGCCGCCAACACGATCGAGAACCGGGACACCAACGGCGCCACCAACATCCGATTCAAAAAACCAAATTCGCGATCGAACATCATCGGCAAACCGGCATTGAGGGCCCCGCTAAACGCCGTAAACACCACGATCCCCGCCGCCAAAAACTGCACATAGGATTGCCCCGCATCCAGCAAATCCGGCGGCAAATTCCGAAACAAGGCGCCAAACAACAACAACCACATCAGCGGTTGCAAAACCCCGGCCACCAGGGTCGTCGGACGGCGCTGCAGTTGCACCAGCCATCGCCCCAAAAAGGCTAGGGTCTCTTGGGCGAAGGCCCTCCAACCGGCGGTCTCCTCCCAGGGGGCGGATTGCGTTTCCGTGGTCATTTTCTCCCTCAGGCTTCCCCTTGCAGGATAACAAAAAGCCAGAAAGAGATGCCGTCTGCAATGGCGCCCAGCATTCTGCAGGCCTGCGCGCCGTGGCCCCCCTTCACCGAAAAATATGTTGGTTGAGACGGGGTGCAGGGGGGAAAACCCTGGCTGGGGTCTGTGCTCCGCCCTTTTCCTGCGATGTCCCAACCCACTCGAAATAGCTATACCAAAGCCGATGACGAGATTTGAACTCGTGACCTGCCGATTACGAATCGGCTGCACTACCACTGTGCTACATCGGCCCGCTTTTGCCAGCGGCTAAGAACTATAACTTATAGTGCCTCAGGCTGTAAATTCTTTTTCGCAACTCGTTGCAGCAACACCACGCTGTGCACGGCGATCGCCGCCTGTTGCCCACCGCGTCCCAGACCTTCGTTGATGCGGGTCCTTGGACTGCTGACCCGATCCCAGGGGCACCGCCAGCACGGTCCGCCCAGCGGG
>JAAUUG010000284.1 GCA_012031195.1 Oscillatoriales cyanobacterium SM2_1_8 | reverse complement strand
CACGGTTTTTCCTGCCCAACGAAAGTCTAATAGAACCAATACGGGGGCTTCGCCCCTGCGACCCGAGTTGTTTTGTCTCGTCGCTATGCAAAACAGCTATACAGTCGCATTCTTAATTAAAATGACTATATAGTTTTGATTCGTTTTTCGTTATTTTGAGGGCGAGCGACGGGATTTGAACCCGCGAATGGAGGAACCACAAACCTCTGCCGTAACCACTTGGCTACGCCCGCCAAATTGTAGAGAGCATCATAGCACAATTTCCTGGCGATGCACCCCGCTCAAAACCTATGGTTAAATGGAGGGGTTGATATTTCTTAACATTGTGCGGGTCAACATCCAAGCTGCCCGGTGGGGGTGGGTGCTCGATCGAGAATTGGCGGCGATCGCCCTGGTGTACTTTGGTCAGGGGGCTTTGGGACTCGCCCAATTGGCGGTGAGCTTTTTCTTGAAAGACGAGTTGGGGTTGTCGCCGAGCGAAACCGCCGGGTTGTTGGGGATTGTGATGTTGCCTTGGACGGTGAAGCCCCTGTACGGTTTGGTGTCGGACAGCCTTCCGTTGTGGGGGTACCGTCGTCGTTCCTACATGGTGGTATCGAGTTTGCTGGGGGCGAGCGCCTGGTTGTGGCTGGCCTTGGGGGTGCATTCTCCGACCCAGGCTACCGTGGCCATTGCCTTGACTTCGTTGGCGGTGGCCTGTTCCGATGCGATCGCCGATGCGGCGGTGGTGGAGCGGGCGCGGCGGGAAGCGGCGGCCGATGCCGGTGCGTTGCAGTCGTTTACCTGGGCGGCGGTGTCGGTGGGAACCATTCTCTCGGCCTATTTGGGTGGGGTCTTGCTGGAGCGGTTGGGCAGCCGCACGGTGTTTGCGATTACGGCGGCGTTGCCCCTGTTGACGGCGATCGCGGCCTTTGCCATTGCCGACAAGCCGGGAGGGGCGGCGCTCCCTGGGCTGTTGACGGGTTGGCAGGCCCAGGGGCGCAAGTTGCAGCAGGCCTTTACGCGCAAAGAAATTTTGTTGCCGGCGGTGTTTTTGTTTTTATGGCAGGCCACCCCAACCGCCGATTCGGCGTTTTTCTTTTTCACCACCAACGAGCTGCATTTCAATCCAGAATTTTTGGGGACGGTGCGCCTGGTAACGAGCGTGGCGGGTTTGCTGGGGGTGTGGTTGTTTCAGCGATATTTGCGGGGGTGTCCATTCGGCGGATTTTTGTGTGGACGACCATCCTATCCACCGTGCTGGGCCTGACGGGGTTGATTTTGGTGACCCACGCCAACCGGGCCCTGGGCATCGGCGATCGCTGGTTTAGTTTGGGGGATAGCGTGGTCTTGGCGGTGGCGGGCCGCATTGCCTTTATGCCGGTGTTGGTGTTGGCGGCCCGACTGTGTCCGGAGGGCATCGAAGCGACCTTGTTTGCCCTGCTGATGTCGGTGTTGAATTTGGGCTCGTTGTGCTCCTATCAGTTGGGGGCCGGGCTGACCCAGTACCTGGGGGTCACGGAAACCGACTTCACCAATTTGCCCACCCTTCTCATTGTGGCCAACCTCAGCACGTTGTTGCCCCTGCCGTTGGCCCGATGGTTGCCGGCGGATACCGCCACTTCGACCGAAGGGACCCCCCCCCAAGGGCTGTGAGCTAGGCGCGCGATCGCCCGGTTTGGGCCGCCAAGTACCGTTGCAGTTCGGCGAGGGCCGCCATCAAGTAGGGCCCGGGATCGATCGCTGTCCATTCGGTGCCCAGCTTTTGCCACAGTTCAAAGTGGAGGTGGGGGCCAGTAGAAACGCCGGTGCTGCCCACCAAACCAATGGGCATTCCCTGCTGTACGGTTTGCCCGGGGATCACCAAAATTTCCGAGAGGTGGGCATAGCGGGTTTCCAGGGCGTTGGGGTGGGAAATCACGATGGTCAGGCCGTAGCCCCCCAACCACCCGGCGATTTCGACCGTGCCGCTCAGGGCGGCCACCACCGGCGTGCCTTCCGGGGCGGCCAAATCGGTGCCGCTGTGGAACCGCTCGGTCTGGTGGATGGGATGCACCCGCCAGCCAAAGGCCGAACCGATTGCCACCGGGATCGACAACGGAAACACGATCGCCCGATCGCCTTGGCTGGGGACGCCGACGGGATTGGGGGTGAAGGCTCGAACTTGGAGGAGGGGTCGGGGCATGGGCAGCGGGGTTTCCCGGAGGGGGGGCGGCGCGCACAAATGCCGATCGACGGCTCCTAGGGCGTTGGCATCGGCGGCACAGCCGGTCTGGCGATTTTCCAGCACAATTTGGGCCGGGGCTTCATAGGAAATTTCGGGAGGGGTTTCGGGCACAGATGATGCGAATGGCGCGGATGGCGCTTCGATGTGCACCACCGGCGCTTCCGGCGGCCAGGGCGTGGCCTCGGGGGGGGCGACGGCTTCCACGATGGGGGTCGCCAACGGGGGGGGGCTCTTCCGTGGCCACGGCGGATTTTTCGGTGGCGATCGCCGGACTGCTGGCCATCAAGCACAACACGCAAATCAGAGAAAACCGCACGGTGCTCCTCCTCCCATCAACAGGCCGCATTGTACCCTACCCTCAGGGTGCCCGGGCCATAAGCCTGGGGTTGCGTTTCGCCTTCCCACTGCACCTGCAATTCCCCTGTGGGCAACACCCCCACCATTTGCCCCCGGCGCGTACCTTCCTGGACGGTTTGCCAAGCCAAGTTTTGCCACCAGTCGGTCAGCACCCCCCGCGATCGCCGCGCCACCGCGATCGCCCCTGCCAAATGCCCTGGACCACAAGGGCCGCCAGATGGGGCAAATCAACCACACGGGAAGGAAATTCGACGGCGCGGGTGGCCCCTGGAGGCACCGGATTGGCCCAGTTGAGACCGATGCCCACCACGGCAAATTGGGGGTCGGACGAGCGGCTTTCCACCAAAATACCCCCCAGTTTTTGCCCGGCCACCACGAGATCGTTGGGCCACTTCACGTTGACGGGTAGCCCCATGCGCTGCAATTGGTGAACCACCCCCCAGCGATCGCCAGAGGGTAGGCGCCATCGGGGGCATCCTCCAGCCCGACGGATAAAAACAAGCCCCCAGGTTCCGAGACCCAGGTGCGCCCCCATTGCCCACGCCGGCCGTTTGCCGATCGGCCCAAACCGCAAATTCCCCGGCCCACCCTGCGGCCCGATAGCGCCACGCCGCCGCGTTGGTGGAGTCTACCTCCGCCAGCCGCACCCCCCCTATTTCCCCAGGGATTTCTCCCACAAGTTCTGTCAATTCTGCCAACGAAAAGCTGGTGACGGGAGTCGAACCTGCAACCGGCTGTTTACAAAACAGCTGCTCTGCCATTGAGCTACACCAGCCTACTGTTTTCCCACTTTTACCATGTTATCAAGGGAGGGTTGCCGATTCAAGGGTGCCGGTTGCCCCTTCTTGCCAACCCAAACCCCAAGGCAACAGGTCTTTACATTTTATTAAAATTGGCGTTACGATCGGGGTGGAGGCCCACGATGTGCCTCTTGGCGTTTTGGTATGCACTTGAGATTGACCCATGTCTACGCAAATTGTTGACCGTCCCTCGGTAGCTACGACGCGCAAGTTGGCTCCCCGCTACCGGGTTTTGCTGCACAACGACGACTTTAACCCGATGGAGCATGTGGTGGCCAGCCTGATGGAGGTGGTGAACGGCATGACCCAGCCCCAAGCGGTGGACATCATGATGGAAGCCCACACCAACGGCATTGCCTTGGTGATTACCTGTGTGCAGGAGCACGCGGAGTTTTATTGCGAAGGGCTGCGGGGCAAAGGATTGACCAGCACCATTGAACCGGCGGAGTAGGTTGGCGGAGGTTTGGGGGCCGCGGGTACGCCGTTGGCCCCTGGGCAGCCGGATCGCCTGCTTTTTGGGGTGCTGCTGGCCCTGTGGCTCCCCCTACGCGGCGCCGTTGTACCTATGGTTGGGGGAGCGATCGCCGTTCCTTTGAC
>JAAUUG010000283.1 GCA_012031195.1 Oscillatoriales cyanobacterium SM2_1_8 | reverse complement strand
TTGATTGCCTTACTCCCCTCTCCCTTCCTGGGAGAGGGGCTGGGGTGAGGGCAAGATTGTCGCAAACACATTTGAAATGACTATATTTATTTTAATTAAAATTGATGCAGTTTTTTCTTGCCCAACGAACGTCTAATAGAACCAATACGGGGGCTGCGACCCGACTTGGCTTGTCTCGTCGCTATGCAAAACAGCTATAACATGTGACATCGGGGGGCCTCGGCCCCCTTTTTTGGTGATTTGTGATGTGGGTATTCCCCTCACGTCTAGCGGTGGGCTGAGCGCAGTCGAAGCCCCTGCCCCCCGTCTTAACCAAGCGATTTAAGGCTTTATGTGAGGTCTAGGGCAGCGGCAAACCTTCGAGGCTTTTTTGGGCGATCGCGGCGGCGGTGGCGACTTGGGGATGGGCATCTTTGGTCAGGAATTGGAGGGCCTGCCAGCTTTTGGGAGTGGGGAGGTTGCCCAGGGCTTCGGCCAGCCGTTGCCGCACCAGCCAATCTTCGGCTTGGGCAAACGCCAAGAGTTTATCGACGCACCGCAGGTCGCCAATTTCTCCCAAAGCGGCGATCGCGGCCTGTTGCAGGACGATTTCGGGGCTGTCGAGGGCGCCGACCAGGGCTTCGTAGGCCCGGACATCCCCCAAGTTGCCCAAAGACACGGCGGCGCTGAACCGCACCAACCATTCCGTATCTTCGTAAAACGTTCGCAACAACGGCTCCAAGGCGCGGACATCCCCCAGGTAGCCCAGGGCTCCGGCAGCGGCCGCTCGGATGCTGTAATCGCTTTCGGTTTCCAAAAGACGCACCAACACCGGCAAACAGGCGGCGGTGGGTTTGACGCCCAAGGCAAAGATGGCCATGCCACGGACGTTGTCGTTGGCATCGTCGATGACCTTGAGGATGAGCGGGACGGCGGCTTCGGGCTCGACATTTTTGAGGGCGGCCAACCCCAACAGCGATCGCGGGAGTTTTCGCTTTCCAATTGACGGGCAATGGCGGCCAAATCGGTCATGACGGATACCGTTAGAGAACACGGGTTTATTGTAACCGTGGCACAATGGCCCCACCCTACCTCCATTTTTTATGCTCAAGGTGGCTTTGGCCCAGTTGAACCCAACGGTGGGCGATTTGCAAAGCAACGGTGCGGCCATCGAACGGGCGGCGATCGCGGCGGCGGCGGCGGGCGCGGATTTGCTGTTGACGCCGGAGTTGGCGTTGTGCGGGTATCCCCCCCGCGATCTGTTGCTGAATGCTGATTTTGTGGCGGCAGTTGGGCGATCGCTGGCTGTTTTGGCGGCGCGGCTCCCCCCCCAACTGGGGGTGTTGGTGGGTACCGTGACCCCCAATGTCCAGGCGGGTGAGGTGGGGGGCAAACCCTTGTTCAACAGCGCGGCTTTGGTGAGCGGCGGCGGGGTTCAGCGTTTTTTTCACAAAAAGTTGCTGCCCACCTACGATGTGTTTGATGAGGATCGTTATTTTGCTTTGGGGGAGGGCCAAAACCGTTTTGGTTGGGGGGCCTATGAGGTTGGGGTCGCCATTTGCGAGGATACCTGGAACGATGAGACGTTTTGGGGTTACAAGTCTTACCCCAGCGATCCGATGGCGGAACTTGCCGACTGCGATGTGTTGGTAAACCTCTCGGCTTCGCCGTTTGCTGCGGGCAAGCAAGACCTGCGGGAGCGTTTGTTTGGCCATACGGCCCGGCGCTGGCAACGGCCGGTTCTCTGTGTGAATCAGGTGGGGGGCAACGACGATTTGATTTTTGATGGGGGCAGTTTCGCCTGCGATCGCCAGGGGCAGGTGGTGGCCCGATTGCCACGGTTTGCCGAAGGGCTGGCGGTGGTGACCGTGGATCCCGATGGCGTTCAAGGTGAACTCACGCCGGCGATCGCCGAGGGGGAAACGGAAACCTGGGAAGCCCTGACCCTGGGATTGCGGGATTATGTGGGCAAATGCGGTTTCCAGAAGGTGGTGTTGGGGCTCAGCGGCGGCATCGACTCGGCTTTGGTGGCGGCGATCGCGGCGGCGGCGGTGGGCCGGCCCAAGTGTTGGGGTTGTTTGGATGCCCTCTCCCTACAGTTCCCAACATTCGATCCGCGATGCCCAGGCGTTTGGCGGCCAACCTGGGGATCGGCACCCAAATTTTGCCCATTGGCCCGCTGATGGCCGAGGGCGATCGCACGTTGGGGCCCCTGTTTGCCGGTACCGATTGGGTTTGGCGGAAGAAAACCTGCAATCCCGGTTGCGGGGGTTGTTGCTGATGGCGGTGTCGAACAAGTTTGGGCACCTTCTGGTATCGACGGGTAACAAATCGGAAATGGCGGTGGGCTATTGCACCCTGTATGGCGACACCAACGGCGGTTTGGCGGTGATCGGCGATTTGCCCAAAACCCAGGTCTATGCCCTCTGCCGTTGGCTGAACCGGCGGCAGGAAGTGATTCCTCAAAACATCCTCACTAAACTGCCCAGCGCGGAACTGCGGCCCCACCAACACGATCAAGAAACGTTGCCTCCCTACGACATCCTCGACGACATTTTGGAACGGTTGTTGGGGCAACGGCAGGCGATCGCCGACATGGTGGCGGCCGGTCACGACGCGGCGACGGTTGACCAGGTGCGACGGTTGGTGGCCCGGGCGGAGTTCAAACGTTGGCAGGCTCCGCCCACCCTCCGCCTGCGCGATCGGGCCTTTGGTTCCGGGTGGCGGATGCCCTTGGCCGCCCGTACTACCGAATTTCGCCCGGAAGGGGATCGATGAGCGTGGCACAATACCGAAGCACAGAAAATCGGGTACGGCGGTGTTGGCTTCGGAATTTCGCGATCGCCTGGACGGGCCGCGGTTGCAGCGTCTTTTGCAGTCCTTCGGGCAGGTGCGGGTGCTGGTGGTGGGGGATTTAACCCTCGATGAGTTTGCGACGGGGCGGGTGGAGCGGGTTTCCCGGGAAGCGCCGGTGTTGATTTTGCGCCACGAAACCACCCGACGGGTGCCCGGCGGCGGTGCCAACGCCACCTACAATTTGGCGCGGTTGGGTGCCCAAGTCCAATCGGTGGGCCTGATCGGCGACGACGAGCAGGGGCAAGCCCTGTGTGAATTGTTTGCGGCGGTCGGCATCGATACTTCTGGGATCGTGACGGTGCCGGGACGACCCACGGTGACCAAAACCCGCATTTCCGGCCATGCCCGCCAATCGGTGACCCAACAAATTGTCCGGATCGATCGCAAGTCCGACGAGCCCCCTGCCGCCGCGATCCAACAACAACTGGTGCAGCAAGTGGGCGATCGCCTGGCCACGGTGGATGTGGTGGTGTGTTCCGACTACAACGAGGGGGTGTTTTGGGCTGAATCGGCGATCGCGGCGGCCCTGGCGGCCCCGTTGACGGTGGTGGATGCCCAACGGGATTTGGGACGTTACCGCGGGGCGACGCTGTTTACCCCCAACCTCCCCGAAGCGGAATTGGCCACCGGCATCGCCATTCGCGACGAAGCTTCTTTGTCCGCGGCGGCCCAAGGGCTTTTGCGGCAAACCCAGGCCCAGCACCTGTTGATCACCCGGGGCGAAGATGGCATGAGTTTGTTTGCGGCGGATGGCACGGCCCAACACATTCCAGCTTTCAACCGCACCCAGGTGTTTGACGTGACCGGCGCCGGCGATACGGTGGTGGCAGCCCTCGGTTTGGCGATCGCCGCCGGCGGTACCCCGTGGGAAGGAGCGGTGTTGGGCAACTTGGCCGCCAGCTTGGTGGTACGGCAATTTGGCACCACCACCACCACAGTCCCGGAGATGGAAGCCGCCCTCCTGGCCCTGCTCGAAGCCGAGAAAACCTGATCCTGTCCCCCCTCTTCCCCGGTTCCTAAGGGTGGGCTGCGCAAAGCCGAGGGAGAGCCAAAACCCCTTCTGGTTCCCCTTTGCCCTGCTGGGCAAGTCAAGAAAACAACTTGGGGTTTCGAGCTCTGAGCTCGGCAAGTCA
>JAAUUG010000282.1 GCA_012031195.1 Oscillatoriales cyanobacterium SM2_1_8 | reverse complement strand
GGGGCTGTTCCCGGTTTTTCTCCCGTTCGGCGCGGCCAAAGCCACCATCAGGTTGCGCAACCCATTCGGCGGCGTAGCCAGCGGTGGCCAAGATGCGGGTGCCCAGGCGATCGGCTTGCCGCTCCATGTCTCGGCTGTAGCTCAAAATCAACAGGTTGGCCGCTTGCCCACCGCCGGGAACGTTTTGGAGGGCGGCGGCGGTGAGGTTGCCCCGGCTCACCAACTGAAACCCATGGGAAAGCACGGCATGGGCCAGTTCGTGGGCCAGCAACCCGGCCAGTTCCGCTTCGCTCTGGCTCAGCAAAATGGCCCCGGCGTTCACAAAAATTTTGCCTCCGGGCAAAGCAAAGGCGTTGGCGGCTTCGTCTTGGAGGACGAAAAATTCATACTTGAATTCGTTGCGCCCGGCATATTGGGCCAATTTTTCGCCAATGCGGCGCACGTAAGCCACGGTTTCCGGGTTGTCCAGCAAAGGCAGGCTTTTTTGCAGGTTTTCGGCGTAGCTCTGGCCCAAGGCGCTTTCGCCCTGACCGAGGGCCCAAAAGGTTTGCAATGCGGTCACCGCGCCCCCCGGATTGCCGCGCCCAGCATACCCGGCCAGCCCCACCAACAAATTGGCGATCGCATTTTCGGTGACCCGTTGCCGCAATTCGGTTTCGTGACGTTCTTGCAGTTGGCGGGCCCGTTGCTGAAAAGCGGCGGTTTCCGGGCGATCGGGATAAAATACGGCAAACTGGTTGAGGGCGATCGCCGCTTCCAACCATTTTTGTTGTTGGGTCAACAGGTTGGCTTGGGCTTGCACCAACTCGGCGCGGTCGGGATAATCGGTCAGGGCCCGTTCCAAAACGGCGAGGGACTCTCGGTAATCTTGCCGTTGGGCGTGGTGATCCGCCAATTTCAACACGGCCGGCAAAAACTGGGGGGCTTCCTCCACCACCAATTCCAAAGCCACCAGCCGGCGGAGGGGACGGGTCTGGGTTTCGTATTCGCGCCAGTATGCGCGGGCCCCCGGCGGCAAAGCCTCGCGGTCGGTGAGGGGTGGGGGGCGGGATCTGGGTCGGGCCGACTTCTCCTTTGGCTTCTTGGTAGCGGGTGCGGGCCCCTTGGCGATCGCCCGTCAGAAACAGGCGATCTCCCTCCAAAATCAGGGCTTCGCGGGTGGCCGGCAGGTTGCCCAACACCGGCAGCACAATCCAGCCCAGCACCAAAAGGGCCAGCCCCAGCCCCCGTCCTACTTTTGACCAACCCATACGTTTCTTGCCTCCATGTCGATCCCTGAAGCCAAACCCCCCGCTCCGGTTCCCATTGTCCGCGGGACAGCCCTGATTTTGCTGGTGGGGACAGCCCTCACCCTCGCCGGTTTGTTGCCCGGTGTGTTCGAGCGCCTGGGGTCTTGGCAGCCCCATCCGCTGGTGTACCTGCTGGCCTATGTGGGGGCAACGGTGTTGGCTTTGCCCGCTACGGCTTTGACGTTGGCCGCGGGGGCTTGGTTTGGGGTTGGCGCCGGCAGCCTGTGGACGTGGCTTGGGGCAACCCTCGGGGCGATGGCAGCCTTTGCCGTGGCCCGCTGGCTGGCAGCCGATTGGGTGCAACAACAGCTGCAGGGGAGGGGCGATCGCCTCGCTCAGTTTTCCCAAGGCATTGCCGAACGGGGCTTTTGGTTTGTGTTGTCGGTGCGTTTGGCCCCCATTTTCCCATTTAACTTCACCAACTACGCGCTGGGGCTGACCCCAGTGCCCAGCCGCGACTACCTCTTGGCAACGGCGATCGGCATTGTGCCCGGCACGGTGGTCTACAGTTGGCTGGGGGCAGCGGGCCGCTCGGCTTTGACCGGCGAAACCCGGTGGCCGTTGTTGGCGGCCTTGTTGGCCTTGGCGGCGCTGTCGGCTTTGCCCCTCTGGCTGCGGCCCAAATCGTAAACTTGGAAGGTATAGTCATTTCAAATATGTTTGCGACCATCTTGCCCTCACCCCCAGCCCCTCTCCCAGGGAGGGAGAGGGGAATAAAGGCAATCAAAACAATCGCATTCGTGCCACTTTTAATTAAATTTACCATATCCCCCAAATTCGCGAGGTGAGTTCCGTGTCTGAGGGAAAAACGCCCCCGTCTCCGGTGGGGGAAAGCAGCCATGAATACCATGGGTACACCGTCGGTCTGCGGGACACCGATGCGGCCGGGGTGATGTTTTTTGCGCGGGCCCTGGAAATTTGCCACGGCACCTACGAAGCCTCGCTGCAAGGGGCAGGCATCGATCTGCGGCGGTGTTTTCGGGAGTGGGCGATCCCGATTGTGGAGGTGCAGGGGCGATTTTGGCAGCCGTTGTATGCGGGCGATCGCCTGCGGGTGGGCCTCACAGTGCTGGAGGTTGGCAGCGATGGTTTTCGGTTGCAGTATGCCTTTTGGGTATCTGGGGCCACGGGGCCGAGTTTTGGGGGGGAGACCCGCCACCTGTGCATTGACCCCGATCGGCGCATCCGGCAGCCGTTGCCGCCGCCGGTGGCCGCCTGGTTGGTCAAGCTCAGAACGCCGCCCATTGATACTACAATGCTCCATAGGTTTCAGGGGCAGCAGCGCGATGGCACACGGATATTTGGCACTGGTTTTGCACGCCCATCTACCGTTTGTGCGCCACCCCGAAAGCGCCTACATGCTCGAAGAAGAATGGCTGTTCGAGGCGATCGCCGAAACCTACATTCCCCTCCTGCAAATGATGGAGGGGTGGCGCCGGGACGGCATGGATTTCAAATTAACCATGAGCCTGACGCCGCCCTTGATTTCGATGTTGCGCGACCCTTTGTTGCAAGATCGATTTGAGGTTCACTTCACCAAATTGCGAGAACTCATTGCCCAAGAATGCCAACACCATCAAGGCCATGGTCACCTGCGCTACCTCACAGAATTTTACATGCAGGAGTTTGCCAGCGTTTGGGCCACCTGGGAACACCATGACCGCGACTTGGTGAAGGCGTTTGCCGGTTTTGCCGAAACCAACAACCTCGAAATCCTGACCTGCGGGGCGACCCACGGTTATTTGCCCCTGCTGCGCCAACACCCCGAGGCGGTGCGGGCCCAACTGCAGGTGGCCGTAGACCATTACCAAGCAACCTTTGGGCGATCGCCCGCGGGCATTTGGCTGCCGGAATGCGCCTACTACAGCGGTTTGGAGGAGGTTTTGGCGGAAGTGGGGCTGCGCTACTTTTTGGTGGACGGCCACGGGTTGTTGTACGCCCAACCGCGGCCGCGCTACGGCACCTATGCGCCGGTATTTACCGAGGTGGGGGTGGCAGCCTTCGGGCGCGATCACGAATCTTCCCAGCAAGTGTGGTCTTCGCAGGTGGGGTATCCCGGCCATCCGGTATACCGAGAATTTTACAAAGACTTGGGGTGGGAAGCCGATTACGATTACATCAAACCTTACATCACACCCGATGGGCATCGCAAAAATACCGGCATCAAATACCACAAAATTACCGGCCGCAACCTTGGACTGGATGCCAAGCAACTTTACGATCCCTACTGGGCCAAAGAAAAAGCCGCCGAACATGCCGCCAATTTTGCCTACAACCGCCAACAACAAATCCGTTACCTCCATCAGTTGATGGGACAAGAACCGATTGTGGTGTGCCCGTACGATGCCGAATTGTTTGGCCATTGGTGGTACGAAGGCCCCTGGTTTTTAGACTTTTTGATGCGGAAGTCGTATTTCGATCAGCAGGTTTTTGCCGTGACCCATTTGGCCGACTACCTGCAAGATCATCCGACCCACCAAGTGGTGCAACCCGCCCAGTCCAGTTGGGGCTACAAAGGGTTTCATGATTATTGGCTCAACGAAACCAATGCTTGGGTTTATCCCCATTTGCACGCCGGAGCGGAACGGCGATCGCCCTGGCCCAGCGGGAGCCGGCGAACGAATGGAAGAGCCGGGCCCTCATCAAGCCGCCCGAGAATGTTGTTGGCGCAGGCATCGGACTGG
>JAAUUG010000281.1 GCA_012031195.1 Oscillatoriales cyanobacterium SM2_1_8 | reverse complement strand
CAGGTTGCACGGTGCCAGCGCGCCCAGCCGCACAGGTAGATCCGGTAGGGGGTGTCAGCATTCATAGCTGACAGGATACCCACACTCACGTGCGCGGCGCAGGTGCGAAAAGCATGCGGCGCAGGTTCAGCACGCCGTTCGCCAGCATAATTCCGCTCAGCACCACCACCAGGCCCGCCACGGTATGCACGCCGATTGTCTCGTTGAGCAGCAGCCAGTACAAGCTAATCTGCCCGATTGCTTCTGCAAACTGATTGAAGTCCACCGGCTTACGCACATAACTGTTGGCGCAGAGGTGGTAGCTTTGCATACGGTCGCTTTCCTCATCTGATGTGGTGAGTACGACCACCGGTGTATAGCACGTGCGTTCGTCATTACGAACCCGACGCAGGACTTCAAAGCCATCGATTTTGGGCAGCTTAAGATCAAGCAGTATCAGGTGAGGGTTGATGCTCAGGTCGCGGTGAACATAAGGCCCGCTGCCGAAAAGATATTCCAGCGCCTCGGCGCCATCCCGCACGACCACAATCTGTTTGGCAAAGGCGTGTCTTTTCAGCGCCCGCAGCGTTAGCGCTTCATCATCCGGATTGTCCTCCACCAGCAAAATCCGCAGGGTTGACGCTTGCGGTAGGGGCGGGGGGAGCGCCGCCGGCGCTTGGGCGGGGGGGGCCACCGTTTGCACGTAGACGTGGAGCCGAAAAATGCTGCCGCGATCGGGAATGCTCTCGGCCGTGAGATCGCCCCCCATCATCCGGGCAAACCGCCGACCAATGGGCAAACCCAGGCCGGTGCCCTCCCCCGATTTGCGGCCCGATTCAGACTGGACAAACGCATCGAAAATTTGACCCAATTCAGTGTGGGCAATGCCCGCCCCCGTATCTTCCACTTCAAACAACAACCGGCAGTAGGGCGGCGCTTCCGCCAAACAACGCACCCGCAGCGAAACCGATCCCCCATGGGTAAATTTAATGGCGTTCCCCAACAAATTGATGATTACCTGCCGGAGTTTTACCCCGTCCAACTTCACAAATGGCGGCACGTTGCGGGCACGGTAGAACTGCAACTTCAGGTTTTTGCTCTCGGCCCGCAGCCGCAACATTTCCCGCAAGGTATCCAACATGGCGTGCAAATTGCACTCGCTTTCGTTGAGGGACACTTTGCCCGCTTCGATTTTCGCCATTTCCAACACATCGTCGATCAGCTCCAACAGGTGCTCGCCGCTGCGGTTGATGATGTTCAGGCTTTCTTGCCAGTCTTGACCCGGTTGGTTGTCGCTGCCCAGCAATTGGGCAAACCCCAGAATGGCGTTGAGGGGGGTGCGCAGCTCGTGGCTCATGTTGGCCAGAAATTCACTTTTGGCCCGGTTGGCCACCTCGGCGGCGTTTTTGGCCGTGCGGAGGGCTTCCGCGGTTTGCTTGAGGTCGGTGATGTCCCGGGCAATCCACAGCACCGTATCGTCCGCCAAGGGGGAAATGGTGGCGGCATACCACACCTGGCGATCGCCGAGGGCCAGGGCGTACTCCACCTTCAGGGGGTGGTGGGCGTTGAGGGCCTGCCAAATGTAGCCAATAAACTGTTGCTCGTATTGCCAGCCAAAAATTTCCCGCAACGATTTGCCCGTCCAAGCCGTCGCCCAGCCGGCGGCCGCGGCCGTGGGGGCCACCTTGAGGCAGTAACCTTGGGCATCAAAGGTGAGAATGGCGTCGTCCATGGTGGCAAACAACGCCCGCAGTTCGGCTTCCGTTTGCTTTTGTTTGAGGGCGGTGCCCAACTGGGCTGCCACCTGGCACACCAATTCCAACCGCCGTTCCTCTTGGGGATGCAACCCCCGCAGGAAAAAGCAGAAAATGGCGAGAGGTACCGACGGCAAATCGCCGATCGCTTCGTGCCCCAAATGGGCCGCAAACACCGGCACGCAAAAGCAGGAGGAAAACCCGGCGGCGATCGCCAAGTCCCGGCGCAGCAAGAGGGTGTCCCCGGTGGCCAAGTGCAAATCCGGCAACCAGTAGGGACGGGCCTGGCTCCACACCCACCCAAACAAACCCTCGTCACGGCTGAGGGTCATGCCTTCGCTGAAGTACCGAAACGACTCGATCGCGCTCAGGGCCTCGGCCGTTAGCCCCGTCTGATGGACGTAGCGGGCATCGTTGCATTCCAAACCGCCCAAATCCGCCGTTGGCGTCCAAACTTCTCCGTAGCTCCAGCCGGTGGTGTGACCAATTTGCTGGAGGGCCTGGGTCAACGCCCCGTCAAAATCGGGAGATCGTCCAATCGCCTCGCTCAAAGAAAGCAACAGTTGGGTTTCCAGTTCGGCCTGTTTGCGATCGCTGATGTCGTTGGCGACGCACAGCAAATACTTCACATTTTCAATCTGAATCGGCTCGGCGGCAAAAATCACGGTTTTGAGCTCGCCGCTGGGGCAGCGCACTTCCAGTTCCACATTGCTGAGGCTGGGGTTTTGCCGAAAAGCCCGCACCAAGCGCACCCGCGACGATCGCGGCAGAAAGGAAAACGCCAGGGGGGAAGCCTCCAACCATTCGTCGCGCTCGTGACCGGTCAATTCGCGAAAGCTGGCGTTCACTTCCGCCAGGTACCCATCTTCCCGCACCAGGGCGATCGCGTTGGGGCTCACCTGAAACGCGGTGGCAAACTTCACTTCGGAGAGCCGGAGGGCTTCTTCGGTTTGCTGCTGGGAGTCTTGACGGTAGGAGAGGGCTTCCCGCATGGTGTCGATGGTTCGGGCCAGTTGGGCAATTTCGTCGGTGCCATGGTTGCCCAACCGCTGCCGCTGTCCCCTCAGCAACTCTTGCACCTGCTGTTGCAACCGGGACAACCGCGACAGTACCAGCCAATCGATCGCCGTCAAGGTGCCGGCGATGAACACGGTGCCAACCATGGCGGTAACCACCAGCCAGAGCCGGAGGGTCAACTCGGCCTGTTGCCAGAGGTGCCGTGGGCTTTCGATCCGCAACAGCAACATCGGCTGCCGATCAATATCCCGCAACAGGGTGTAGGCGGCGAGGCGATCGGGGGCCGCAATCAGGGTGACCCCCCGTTGCGCCAAGTTGTGGCTCAAGCCAATGCTGCGAACCCGGTAATGCTCGGGGATGGTTGGGGCCGTTCCCTGCAACAAATCGACCGCCAGGCGCGCTTCCGGGGGTACTTTTTCCCGCTGGAACGCATAGGCCGTAACGGTGAAATCCCGGTGGGAGGTGAGTTTTTGCCACCACAACGGCCGCACCATCTGCGCAAAAATGGCGGTGCCGTTGGCCGGGCCCCGACCGTTGCTCGGCAACAGGGGATGCAACGCCACCAGCAGGGGCCCCACTTCGCTGCTCAGCAAACCCCAACGGCGATCGCCCGGAGTGCTGCGGGCCGTAAACAAACCCTCCCCGCGCTGCCAGCGGGCCGCCAAACCGGACGGCAAGGACAAACGTTTGGCGGGCCACCTCGTCGTAGCCGGTGGCAAAGGTGAGGCGACCGTCCCCCCGCACAAAGGCGATGAAATTGACCGGGAGCTCCGTAAATTCTTCGGCCACCAGGTTGGAACGAATGAATTCGGGGTTGCCGTCTTGCACAAATCGGTAGGCATCGTCCCACTGGCTCCAGTCGTGCCAAAAAGCCGAAAAGTTTTCCTGCCGCTCCTCCAGGTTTTGCAGCACCCCCTCCAACCCCAAGGCGATCGCCCGCAACTCTTCTTGCTCCGCTCGGTTGCGCACCAGCCAAAACGCCAGACCGGACAGGCTGACAATCAAGCCCATCAGCAAAGCTGCCGTCGCCAGTAAAATTTTGACCCGCAGTTTCATGGTCGGCGTGCAGGAATCAATGCTTTATTGTAGGGGGTTCGATGAACTCCGTTTCGCGGCGATCGCCGTGGTCGAAGTGGCAATTTCGATGGGAACCAACACCAGCTTGGTGCCGCAGGCCGCAAGGGTCGGCGCTTCCGGCAGGGTTTCGGGGCGATAATCCCCCCCTTAACGTA
>JAAUUG010000280.1 GCA_012031195.1 Oscillatoriales cyanobacterium SM2_1_8 | reverse complement strand
GGAATTGCGCGGCGTTTCCTGAGATCTCTCACTTCGCCCCTCTCCCACCCGGGCAGAGGGGAGTAAATCCTACGGTTGTTTGGTGTCATGACGGTTTCCAAGTCGGTACGTTTGGATGGGGGGGCGATCGCCCGGTGCGAAGAGATTTTGCAGCGGTTGGCGGCCATGGAATTGGAGCGCCTAGACTGGAAAATTTTGGCGGGGACCCTCGAAGACATGGAACGGGCCCTAAAACTGCTGCATCCCTACCGCTATCGGCGGAAGGTGGCGATCTTTGGGTCGGCCCGCACCCCCAGCACCGAACCGGTTTACGACCAAGCGCGGCGGTTTGCGGCTCAGATGGCGGCGGCAGGTTTTTACATTTTACGGGGGCGGGGGGCGGCATCATGGAGGCGGCCAACGAGGGGGCGGGCCCCGATCGCTCCTTTGGTCTGAACATTGACCTGCCCTTTGAGCAAACCCACAACCCCCATGTCGATCCCGGCCAAACTGGTTGGGTTCAAATACTTTTTCACCCGCAAACTGTTTTTCTAAAGGAAAGCGATGCGATCGCCATTTTCCGGGGGGGTTTGGCACCCAAGACGAATTGTTTGAATCCTTGACCCTTTGCCAAACCGGCAAGGCCACACCCCGCCCAATTGTGCTGATCGACGAGCCAGGGGGGCGTTACTGGACGCAGTGGGATGCCTACATTCGCGAGCAATTGGCGGCCCAGGGTTGGATTGCCGAGGAAGATCGCAGTTTGTACCGCATCACCAACGATTTGGCGGAAGCCACCGCCTACCTGTGCAACTTTTACCGGGTGTATCACTCCAGCCGCTGGGTGGGCGATCGGTTTGTGATTCGACTCAATTTTGATATTTCCGATCTCCATCTGGCTCGCCTCAACCGGGAATTTGCCGATATTTTGACCATGGGCACCCTGGAGCGATCGGGGGCTTTGCCCCAAGAAGTCAAAGAAACCCATATCTTGTCCCTGCCCCGGCTGGTGCTGCGGTTCAACCAGCGGGATTACGGCCGGTTGCAGGAAATGATTTTGGTTCTCAACGACACTTCCGACGGCACCATTTGTTTTCCCGAACCGCAACCGGCCCAGCGCTAGGGTATGCTTTAGGCTCAATTTTGGACATGGCAGGATGACCACTCCCCAAATTGGCATTGTCATGGGCAGCGATTCAGATTTGCCGATCATGGCCGCGGCGATCGCCGTTTGCGAACGGTTTGCGGTGCCCCACGAGGTGCAGTTTTTGTCGGCTCACCGTACCCCCCTCGACATGGTGACCTACGCCCAAACCGCCGTCGAGCGGGGTCTGAAAGTGCTGGTGGCCGGAGCCGGCGGCGCCGCCCATCTGCCCGGCATGGTGGCCGCCCTAACGCCTTTGCCGGTGATTGGGGTACCCGTGCCCAGCCAACACCTGCAGGGATTGGACTCTTTGTACTCCATTGTGCAAATGCCCAAGGGAATCCCCGTCGCCACCGTGGCGATCGGGAATGCCGAAAATGCCGGCCTTTTGGCGGTGCAAATTCTAGCCAGCCACGATGCCGAACTGCGCCAAAGGGTTGTTGCCTACCGCCAGCAGCAGATGGATACGGTTCACACCAAACAGGCTCGTCTTGACGCCATGGGTTACCAAGCCTACCTCCAACACATGGGTTGATGGTTTGGCGTGAAAACCGACATTCTTTTTTACGGGTTGTTGCAAGCCTATCCCGAGCTGGTCTTTGAGTTGACCGGCATGCCGGTGGAGCCCGGCTACGACTTGATGGCGGTCGAAGTCAAGGAAAGGAACTTTCGGTTTGATGGCGTGTTGATGCCCCCGCCCACTGCGTTGCCAACGGCTCCCATCTGGTTTGTGGAAGTGCAATTTCAGAAGCGAGCGGGATTTTACCGGGATTTTTTCACGAAAGTGGCCCTGTACCTCCATCAATTTGCGGTGGAGCGTCCGGGGCGGCTGCTGGCGATTTTGCCCAGTCGAGCGGTGGATGTGGTCGTACCAACCTTTTACGAACCGCAGGTACGGGCGGGTTGGTTGCATCGGGTGTACTTGGATGAATGGACAGCCGCCGCTTCGTTGGGAGGGGAATTGTTGAAGTTGGCGGTAACGCCGGAAATAGAAATGCCAGAACGGGTGAAAGTTTTGCGGGAGCAAGCCCAAGGCACGTTCGAAGAGGCGCGGGTGTTAGAGTGGTTGGAGGCATTGTTGGTGTATCGATACGCCAAACGGAGTCGGGAGGAAATTGCGCAAATGTTTGCATTGGGAGATTTGCGGGAGACGCGGGTTTATCAAGAGGCGTTGAGCGAGGGTATCGAACGGGGCAAGCAAGAGGGTGTCCAGCTGGGCAAGCAAGAGGGTATCCAGTTGGGCAGGCAGGCGGGGGAAGCCCAATTGGTGCTGCGGCTGCTGACGCGGCGACTGGGATCCTTGACCATCGAGCAACAGCAACAAATCGCGTCTCTATCTCTATCCCAGCTTGAAGATTTGGGGGAAGCCCTGCTGGACTGGCAGGGTTCAATGGAGCTTACCCACTGGCTCAATGGGCTGTAGCTACGACATGGTGCCACCGGTTGACCCCAATGGACGTAAGCTTGGTGGGATCCGGCAAGCCAAATTCTCTTGACAATGACCTTGACAGGGCTTTGCGGACAACGAATTAGGCTTTGGCGAGGGTGACTGCTTCCCCTTGATCTTGGTACTTGCCTTGGCGGGTTTCGTAGCTGACGGCACAGGGTTCTCCTTCCAAAAACAACAGTTGTACCACCCCTTCCCCGGCATAAATGCGGCAATCGGCGCTGGAAGAATTGGAGAACTCGAGGGTGAGGTGACCCCGCCAACCCGCTTCGGCGGGGGTCAGGTTGGCAATGATGCCGCAACGGGCATAGGTGCTTTTACCGATGCAAATTACCGTGATGTTGCTGGGAACGTTCAGGCGTTCGTAGGCGACCCCTAGTCCGTAGGAGTGGGCCGGCAAGATAAAAAATTCGCCGGATGGATCGCGATGCAGGGGGGCGGCTTCTAGGTTGGCAGGGCTGAATTGCTTGGGATCGACCACCGTTCCCGGAATGTGGCGAAAGACCCGAAAATCTTTGGGCGACAGGCGCAAATCGTACCCATAGGAAGACAGACCGTAGCTGATCACCCGGCGATCGCCCACTTGGCGAAGCAAATGGGGTTCAAAGGGTTCCAGTAGCCCCTGGGCGGCCATTTCGGCAATCCAGCGATCGTTTTTCAGGGTGTGCATGGGCGTTAGGGTTCAAAGTGTTGCTGACCCCAGGTATACCATTCCGGGAGCAGGGTTTCGAGCCGTCGGCCGTCAGCAACGGGAAGGCGCACGGTCAAGATCAAGCACCGCCAATCCCGCAGGTTGTGTCGTCCCAACAACCAGCCGCCGATCCGGCCCGGGGTTAGGTCGTAACGATTGCGGTTTTGCCGCATCCGATCGCGGCTGGCGGAGCCTTGTCCCCGGGGGCTGATGCAGGTGGTCGCCAACAAGGCATCTTCTTGCACAACGTAGCCGATCTCGCCCACGGCCGTCAGCCGCCGATCGCCGGTTGGGCCAAGCTGAGCCAAGGCATCGCCATCGCTATGGGGTACGTAGGTGAGGGTGACCACGGTTTGGTGTTGCCGGTATTCCCAACGCTCGGGGGCAAGGGTCTGCGTCCATCCCGATTTGGTTGGCAAGGTGATGGGCGGCTTGGGTGGCACCGGCAGCAGGGTCAGCAGCAACCCTCCCAGGGTGAATCCACAGGCCACCATGGCTGGCAGGGGGCTAGGGTTGGCGGGAGTCATCGGCCGGGGGCAGCAACAGCGGTGGTTTATAAATTACAAAGGGCAGGGTAGTGGGTGCGGCGACCGGGGCCGCCGGTTCCTCCAATCCCAAGTTTGCCACCAACCCAAACGCCCCAATGGTCAGGGTGGAGAAAATTTGGTTGCCGGGGGCGCGGGCCCGTGCCAAAACCGAAAGGCCTCGTCTTGGCCGTTGGCCAA
>JAAUUG010000018.1 GCA_012031195.1 Oscillatoriales cyanobacterium SM2_1_8 | reverse complement strand
CCCTGGTGGATGCCAACAAAAACCGGGATGGGGGGGGTGCAGGTGGAGCGCTACCGCCAGGGGTATACCGCCATCAACCGGCTGTTGGAAATCAGCCTGCGGCTGGTGGAGCTGGGGGCTGAAACCGGGGAAGCGGCCCGCCGCACCGCCGACAGCCTCACCAAGTTGGATCGGAGTTTGCGGGGGTTGCAGCAAACCATCGAAGAAAGCCGGCTGGTGCCCTTTGAAACCCTGGCTTTTCGGACCCGGGGGATTTTGCGGGACTTGACCACCCGGGCCAACAAACCGGCCCAACTGTTTGTCAGCGGGGAAAAACCGAATTGGACGCCGGCACCCTCCGCAACCTGGAGCCCGTCTTGCTGCACTTGGTGCGCAATTCCTTCGACCACGGTTTGGAGGAGACCGCCGATCGCCTGCGGTTGGGCAAACCGGAGCGGGGACGCATCGACCTGTCGTTGGTGCGGCGGGGGAGCGTGTTTGTGTTGGACATTGCCGACGACGGTCGGGGGATCGACCGCGCCAAAATTGCCAAAATTGCCGCCGACAAAGGATTGCCCCTCACCGATACCAGCACCGACGAAAAATTGCTGGCGGTGATTTGTCAATCGGGATTCACCTCGGCCAAAGCCGTCAGCGACATTTCCGGACGTGGGGTGGGCATGGATGTGGTGTCCAGCCAGGTGAGCGCCCTGGGGGGGCAACTGTCCCTCAGCACCCAGTTGGGCCAAGGCACCCGGTTTCGGATGCAATTGCCGGTACCCCACTTGTTTGTGCGTTGCACCCTGTTGCAGACCAGCAACCGGCTGTTTGCCGTACCCGCCAGCGAAGTGTTCACCATGGTTTTGCTGGACGATTTGTTGGTGGAAAAGGTGGGCGATCCGAAACTGCCCTATCGCCAGACCGTGACCGAAGATACTGGGCCGGTGCCCGCCCTCGACCTGCTGTCCTATTGGCAAGGGGACGATCAGGGGCCCAGCCTATCCCCCAACAGCGTGGCGGTGCGCACCAAGCAAGCCAACGGTACCGAGGGAATTTGGCTGTTGGCCGACAGCATCTACGGTCAAAACGATCTGTTGGTGAACTCGCTGCCGCCACCGTTGACCCCTCCCATCGGCATTTTGGGCACCAGCTTGTTGGCCGATGGCCGGTTGGTACCGGTTTTGGATGCGGCCGCGTTGATTGATGTGGTGCTGCGGGCCCCCGAACGGGCTCAAGGTACCCTCTGGCGTTTGCCGCAGGCGGTGGCGGCGGCGGACAGCGGTGGCAGCGATCGCATTTTGGTGGTGGACGATGCGGCCTGATGCGGCGACGTTTGGAGGGCAGCTTAACGACGAAGGGCTACAACGTGCGCACCTGCAGCGACGGGCAAGAGGCTTGGGAATGGCTGCAGGCCAACGAGCCGCCGGCCTTGATTTTGACCGACATCGAGATGCCGCGGATGGACGGGTTTACCCTGATTGACCGTTGTCGGCAAGCGGGGATGACCATGCCCATTGTGGTGGTATCGTCGCGCTTGGCGGAGGAATGGTCGCAAGAAACCAGTCGATTGGGGGCCACCGACTACCTCACCAAAGGGTTTTCGACCAACGATCTGCTGAACAAAGTTGCCCAGTATTTCCAAGGAGCCAACCGTGCCGCAACCGTTTAGATTGTTTGCCCCGCCGGCCGCACCGTCTGAACGGGTATTGCTGGTGCCATCGGGAGAGTTGAGCTTGGCTTTGCCCATTGGTTTGGTGCGGGAAGTGTTGGTGGCGGCGGCCGTGACCCGCCAAGGTGCCAGCAGTACCATCGGCTACCAAGATGTGGAAACCGCCAAAACGGTGCCGGCCGTGTTGGGGCGCCGCCCCTGCCCCCTTGAATTTGCCGGGGCGTTTGTGCTGCTGCGGGTTGAAACCTTGGTCAGCGGCTTGCTGGCGATCGCCTGTACGGCCCGGCCCCAACTGGCGAGCGTGACCGAAGAGTCTTGGGGGCCCGGTCAACCGCTGCCGCCGCCCTGGGTGGGAGGCGAGAAAAGCTACCGCAAAGATGGGATCGACTACCTGGTGTGCCGGGGCATTCAGCCCAAACTGGAATCCCGGTGAATACCGCCGGTCCGGTAGCCGATGACGTGTACTTTTGTTTACAATACAAAGGGCAAAAGCCCTAAGTTAAGAATTCCAAAGTGAGCATTCTGGGGGGCATGTGCCCTAGCCAACTTTGTTGGTTTGCCATAATCAAAAAATCTGGAAGCTGTTTTGGATGCGACCCCGGTGTAATTTTGATGCGACTTTGACAAAAAAGGGCATTGCAAAAAAGAGCATTGAAGAGACGTTGGGGTGTGGGTTGTCTTGTTTGTTGTGGAAGGAGTGAAGGTGTGGTAGCAACGGTAGAGCCGGGTCAATTGGGTGGGGCTGCCGATTCCGGCAATGTTTTGACCCATGCCCTGGAGGATGTGCGGCTGCGGGATGTCCTGCGGACCCTGCCCAAGGAGGTTTTTGCGAAAAACCGGTTGAAGGCTTGGTTGGGGGTGGTAGCCAGCGTGACCATGGCGATCGCCGGCTATGTTGCGATTGTGTTTGCGCCGTGGTATCTGCTGCCCCTGGCTTGGATTTTTACGGGTACCGCTTTGACCGGCTGGTTTGTGATTGGCCACGACTGCGGCCATCGTTCTTTTGCCAACCGGCGCTGGCTCAACGATCTGGTGGGGCACCTGATGTTTTTGCCGTTGCTGTACCCGTTTCACAGTTGGCGCATTTTGCACGACAAGCACCACAAGCACACCAACAAATTGGCGTACGACAACGCTTG
Organism: Oscillatoriales cyanobacterium SM2_1_8; assembly: GCA_012031195.1. Classification (GTDB taxonomy): domain Bacteria; phylum Cyanobacteriota; class Cyanobacteriia; order Pseudanabaenales; family Pseudanabaenaceae; genus UBA8156. The sequence goes on along the minus strand of JAAUUG010000018.1, from coordinate 18,709 downwards.
GGAACCGTTTTTGCCCGAAACCTTTGACGAGCGGCCGGTCTGGTGCGGTGGGGATACCGTCGTTTGCGGCAACGCTTTTGGTGGGTGGCTTCGATCGCCCATTGGTCGATGCTGCATTTTGACTGGCGGCCCTTCTCCGGCAAAGCGCGCACCGACATTCGGTTTTCGGCGGTGTTTGTGCTGATGGCGGCGGCGATTGGGGGGCCCACCCTGGTGCTGACGTTGGGTTGGGGGGGGCTGGTGAAGTTCTGGCTGATGCCTTGGTTGGTGTATCACTTCTGGATGAGCACCTTTACGCTGGTGCACCACACCGCTCCAGATGTGGCGTTTTATCCCGCCGAGACCTGGCATGAGGTGCGATCGCAGTTGAGCGGTACCGTCCATTGCGACTATCCCCGCTGGGTTGAATTTCTGTGCCACGACATCAACGTGCACATTCCCCATCACATCTCGACGGCCATTCCGTCCTACAACCTGAGGGCGGCCCACCAAAGCTTGCGTGCGAATTGGGGGGAGCATCTCAAGGAACGGAAGTTCTCTTGGGATTTGTTGAAGGAGATTGGCGATCGCTGCCACCTGTACGACGAAGAAAGCGCTTACCTCAGCTTTGCCAAGTTTGACGACCGGGCGGCCAAAACTTCCTCCTAATTTCTCTCCTTTGGAGGGGCAGGGGTAGTACAGCTATATTCGGGTAAGTTCGGACAGCGAAGGAAAGGGGGGGGGCAGGGGTGGTATAGTCATTTCAAATGTGTTTGCGACAATCTTGCCCTCACCCCCAGCCCCTCTACCAGGAGGGGAGAGGGGAGTAAAGGCAATCAAAACAATCGTAGTCGTTCCATTCTTAAATAAATTGACTATACTCTTTTGGCGGATGAGCTCCCCTCTCCTTCCTGCGGTAGGCTCAGGAACCGGGGGGAGAGGGAGCCAAGGGTTGAAGAACCTAGCCGTTGTACAGAAACAGGCGTTTGGCGGCGCGGGTGAAGGCCACGTAGCAAAGCTGGTTTCGTTCGACGGGGTTGCGGTTTTGGGTTAAAGATGGCACATCCACAAACACATCCTGGAAAGTGGAACCCTGGCTTTTGTGGACGGTGAGGCTGTAGGCGTAGTCCACGTCATGGAACCGCTGTTTCAGTTGCCAAAATTCCAACCAGCGCTTGGCGGCGGCCAATTCGGACAGCCGTTGTTGCCAGCGGGGTTGTCCTTCCCCATCCAACACTTTGAGGATGCGGCGATCGCCTTCTTCGGTAATCACCGACAGGAGCCAAACCGGCCAGAGACCGTCCATGCCCCGTTCGATGGTGGTGACCTCGCATTCGGCGGAGGTGGGGAGCACGATGTTTTCGCCCCGCAAACAGGGGGATAGGGCGATCAACCGTTCTCCCTCAATAAAGCGGGGGGCATTTTGTCCGTACAAGGCGGCACGAATTTGGCGATTGAGTTCCCCCACCCGGCGGTTGGTGTAGGCCAGTGCCCGCACTCGGTCGGGATCTTGGCGGTATCCCTCGCTTTGAAAAGCCCGCAGGAGGTTTTTTTCCCAAGCCGTCCGCGACAACACAAAACACCCTTCCGTGCGATCGGCTTGAATGTCGCTTCGAAAAACGGGCAACGTCGGCCGGTCTAAGTTTTCGCGGAGGTCGGCGGCGATCGCCCCAATCGCTCCGCCGTACCGTACCACCTCGGTCAAGTCCGAGCGTTGGGTCACTTCCCGAAAGCAGGGGGATTCCCGCTCGTTGACCGGCGGCAATTGGGCCGGGTCCCCCACCACCAACATTTGAATCGGCGGCAGCAACGGGGCGATCGCCTCGGTGAGAAATTGCCAGAGTTCGGCGGTGACCATCGAACACTCGTCCACAATCACCAATGCATATTTGGGCACTTGGCTGCCCTGGCGGCGATCGGGTTGAAACACCTGCTGGCCGGTTTGTTCGTCAATGGCCGGTCGCAATCCCAACAATTGGCAACAGGTCATCGTGTCTAAATTTAGCTCCCATTGCCGGGCCATCTGGGTCAAGACCTTGGTGGCTTTGTTGCTGAAAGCCGTCAACACAATTTTGCGATCGTCGCCGTTGGCCCGCAATTCCTGAATGAAACGTTGCAACAGGGTGGTTTTGCCGGTGCCGGCGTAACCGGTCAACAAATGCCAACGTTCGTGGCTTTGCGCAAACCGATGCAAGGCAGCCAGCGCTGCCTGTTGATCGTTGGTGAGGATCGGTGGCTTGCCCATGGAATTACCTTTCCTGGCTTGATTGCACCATCAATGCCCCACGCTGGCAAGAGACATCGCCGTAAATGACGGGAGAAGGGGTTGGGGGTCTGCGCTCCCAGTTAGGGATTTTACCCCTGGGCCCCGTTTGAACCAATCTATTGACGGCGATAGGATAGAAAAAAGCTTGGAGGCGTTGCCGTGATGCAGCCGGTTTACCGGATTTTGGATGCCAACCTCGATCGGGCCCGCGAAGCCTTGCGGGTGTTGGAGGATTGGTATCGGTTGGGGTGGGAAGACCGGGCCCGCGCCCAAACCTGCAAGGAGTTGCGCCATGAGTTGGCGGCTTGGCATCGGCCCGAACTGCGGGCGGCCCGCCAAACGGAAACCGATCCGGGCACCGATTTGGTGACTCCGGGGGAGCAAAAACGGGTGGATGTCGCCGCGGTCTTGCAGGCCAACTTTGCCCGTTTGCAGGAAGCCCTGCGGGCGATCGAAGAATTTGGCAAGCTGGACGACGGCAATTTGGCCGCCGCCGCCAAACAATGGCGCTACCAAACCTACATTCTGGAAAGCGGCAGCCAGCGGGGCGATCGCCGCTACAAGTTGCAACAGGCTCGGCTGTATTTGGTGACCATGCCCTGCGACAACCTGGAAACCATCGTCGAGCAAGCTTTGCGGGGGGGGGTGGCGATCGTGCAATACCGCGAGAAGGCCGCCGAAGATGGGGCCCGCTACCAACAGGCCCAGGTTTTGTGCGCCCTGTGCCGACGCTACGATGCCCTGTTTGTGGTGAACGATCGCCTGGATTTGGCGTTGGCCGTGGGGGCCGACGGCGTGCATGTGGGTCAAACCGATTTGCCGGTTTCTGCGATCCGGCCGTGGAGCCGCTCCCTGCTGGTGGGGCAATCCACCACCAACCCCGAAGAGCTGGCCAAGGCCCTGGCGGCGGAGGTCGATTATGTGGGGGTGGGGCCAGTCTTTGCCACCCCGACCAAACCCGGAAAAGCCGCCGCCGGCCTGTCCTATGTGGCCCATGCGGCCGCCCACGCCACCGTCCCCTGGTTTGCCATTGGCGGCATCGACCCCGACAATTTGCCCGGTGTCCAAGCGGCGGGTGCCACCCGGGTCGCCGTCGTGCGATCGCTCATGGCGGCCGCCGATCCCGAGCCCACCGCCCGTCGTTTGCAAGACCTTTTGCGATGAAAGAACACCGTGGCAACAAAGCCAACCTGCCCCACAAAATTTGTCCGGTGTGTGGACGTCCCTTCACCTGGCGCAAAAAATGGGCCGATTGTTGGGAAGAAGTGAAATACTGCAGCGATCGCTGTCGGCGGCAGCGGGGCGGCAACCCGGCGTAGGCAGGCGTCCCTGGCGGTGGGGACGGGGCTTAACAAATGTTGTGTCGCCGGTCACCGAATGGAGTACATTGGGTAGCAGCCGCTCGGCTCCGTTTTGAGGGTATCCCACACGTGAATGTCGAAACCCTGTTCGGTACCAAAAAGCCCGTAATTGGGGTGGTGCACCTGCTGCCGTTGCCCACATCGCCCCGATGGAACGGCAGCCTGCAGGAGGTGATTGGTCGGGCGGAACAGGAAGCCACCGCCCTGGCGGCGGGGGGGGCCCACGGCATCATCATTGAAAACTTTTTTGATGCTCCCTTTGCCAAGGGGCGCGTCGATGCGGCGGTTGTGGGGGCCATGACCTTGGCGGTGCAACATGTGGCTTCGATGGTGCATTTGCCGGTGGGGGTAAACGTTCTGCGCAACGACGGCCTCAGCGCCATGGCGATCGCCGCCTGTACGGGGGCCAAATTCATCCGGGTGAACGTGCTGATGGGGGTGATGGCCACCGATCGCGGGTTGTTGGAGGGAATTGCCTGGGAGCTGTTGCGGTACCGTCGGGAATTGAACAGCAACGTAAAAATTTTGGCAGACGTGTTGGTGAAGCACGCCGAGCCCCTGTCTACGTCCAACATTGGCTTGGCGATCGAAGAAACCATTCACCGGGGGTTGGCCGACGGCATCATTGTCTCGGGGTGTGCGACGGGGTACCCCCCCGATCCCGAAGATTTGCGGCTGGCGCGGGCGGCCTGCGGCGATACCCCTTTGTTTGTGGGATCGGGCACCACCTGGGAAAACATTGGGGCATTGTTGCAACATGCCGACGGGGCGATCGTTTCGACCTCCCTCAAGCGCCATGGCCATGCTCAACAGCCCATTGATCCGCTGCGGGTGGCCCGTTTGCTGGAGGCTTTGCACAGTGGGGTGGGGGACACCAACAGCGCCTACAACGGGCGGCGCCCGGGTACCGGTTACCCCACCGAGCAACTGGCAGGGGTGTAGATGACGGGGGCATTCGCTTTTACCTTGGCGGGGACGTGCCCGGTGACCGGCGCTCGGGCCGGTTGTTTGGAGACGCCCCACGGCCCGGTTTTGACCCCACGGTTTATGCCGGTGGGCACCTTGGGCAACGTGAAAACGGTAACCCCCGACCAATTGCAAGGGTGCGGGGCAGAAATGGTTTTGGCCAACACCTACCACTTGCATTTGCAGCCGGGGGAAGACGTGGTGGCGGCGCGGGGGGGGCTGCACCGGTTTATGGGGTGGTCGGGGCCGATTTTGACCGATTCGGGGGGATTTCAGGTATTTAGCCTCAGCGAAATCCGGCAGATTGATGAAGAAGGGGTATCGTTTCGATCGCCCCGGGACGGTTCGATGGCTACCCTCACCCCCGAATCGTCGATCGCCATTCAAAACTTGTTGGGGGCGGATGTGATCATGGCGTTTGATGAATGTCCGCCCTATCCGGCGACCCGGCCGCCGTGGCCGCCGCCGTGGAGCGCACCGCCCGTTGGTTGGAGCGGTGTTTTCGGGCCCATCGGCGTTCCGATCAGGCGTTGTTCCCAATTGTGCAAGGGGGCGTTTACCCCGAGCTCCGGCAGCGGTCGGCGGCCCTGGTGACCGCTTTCGATGCGGCGGGCTATGCCGTGGGGGGGGTGAGTGGTGGGGGAGCCCCCGACCTCATTGAAAAAATCGTCCGGGCGACCACGCCGCTTTTGCCGGTTCACAAACCGCGCTATTTGATGGGGGTGGGCACCCACCGCGAAATGGTACGGGCGATCGCCGCCGGCATTGATTTGTTTGATTGCGTGATTCCGACCCGCTTGGCCCGCCACGGCGCGGCTTTGGTGGGGGCCCCGAGCGACGCCCAAGGACTGGGGGACAACGAGTCTCGGCGTTGGAACCTGAAAAACGCCAAGTTTCAGCGGGACTTTCGCCCCCTCGACGAAACCTGCCCCTGCTACACCTGCCGGCACTTCACCCGGGCTTACCTCAATCATTTGTTGCGATCGCACGAACTGTTGGCCTACACCCTGCTTTCCATTCACAACCTGACGGAACTGATTCGGCTGACCCACCGGATTCGTGAAGCCATTCTCCACCAAACCTTTGCCCTGGAATTTGCGCATTTTTTGGCGGATTAGGGATGATTTGGGCTGGGGGCTGGTTTTCCTGCCCCCATGAATTTTGTCCATCCCCAGGCGCGGCGATCTGCCCAATCTGCGGGTTGACGGAAGATGGGTGGGCCATTTCGGTTGGATCGCGTTAGAATGATTTCCCGAATGAAATAGATGCATGGAAGTCATCCCGGCCATCGACATCTTGGATGGGCGCTGTGTCCGCCTCTACCAAGGAGACTATGAGCGCAGCGAAAGATTTGATGAAGACCCCCTGGAAGCCGCCAAACGATGGTGCGACCGGGGGGCTAAATGTCTGCACGTGGTGGACTTGGACGGGGCGCGGGAAGGCTCGCCGCGCAACCTCAAACTGATTGAGGCGATCGCCCGGGCTTTGCCGGTGCGGGTGCAGGTGGGGGGCGGAATGCGCAACCGCGATCGGGTGACCCAAGTGCTGGCCACGGGGGTGAGCCGGGTGATTTTGGGCACGTTGGCCGTCGAGCAACCGCAGGTGGTGGCCGCGTTGTGCGCAGAGTTTCCCGATCAGATTTTGGTGGGCATCGACGCCCGCAACGGCATGGTGGCGACCCGGGGCTGGCTCAACACCTCGGAAGTGACGGCCCTGGATTTGGCGCGACGGGTGGCGGGGATCGGCATTGCCGGCATTGTCTATACCGACATTCAGCGGGACGGCACCCTGAGCGGCCCCAACCTGGAAACCCTCCGCCAAATGGCGATCGAAACCGGTTTGCCCACGATCGCCTCGGGGGGGATCGGCAGCCTCACCGATTTGCTGAGTTTGTTGGCCCTAGAGCCTTTGGGGGTGGTGGGCGCCATCCTCGGCAAAGCCCTGTATGCCGGTCACATCGACCTGCGGGAAGCCCTGAGGGCGGTGGGCGAAGGCCGTTACCAGGACGTGTCGATGGGGGGGGCGATCGCCTAACGTTTGGGCCAACCTTTGGCCCCTGCGCTAATATGGCCTAGGTTTTGTTTCCGTGGTTTGCCCATGCCTCGCACCCAACGCAACGACAATTTTGTGGATCGCACCTTTACGGTGATTGCCGATACGATCCTCAAGCTGTTTCCGGCCAGCAAGCGGGAAAAGGAAGCTTTTGCCTATTACCGGGACGGCATGTCGGCGCAGGGGGACGGGGAATACGCCGAAGCCCTGGCCAATTACGAAGCGGCCCTGGAACTCGAAGAAAACGCCTACGATCGCAGCTACATTCACTACAACATGGGGTTGATTTACGCCAGCAACGGCGATCGGGAGAAAGCTTTGGTAGCCTACACCGAAGCCATCAACCTCAACCCACGGTTGCCCCAGGCCCTCAACAATACGGCGGTGATTTATCACTACATGGGGGAGCGGGCGGAACCCGAAGAAGAACAGCAACGCCTCTTTGATTTGGCGGCGGAATACTGGTTGCGAGCGATTCGGCTGGCTCCCAACAACTACATCGAGGCCCAAAATTGGCTGAAGACGACGGGCCGTGCCGACATCAACGCATTTTTCTAGGAGGAAACAACCATGGCGATCGCCCGGGAAGAAGTGCAGCACGTTGCCCACTTGGCGCGGCTGTCGTTGACGGAAGCCGAAGTCGAGAAGTTTACGGCCCAGATTGGCGGCATTTTGGATTATTTTGCCCAGTTGCAAGAACTGGACAGCGAATTGGAAGAGGTCGAACCCATGGCCCGACCCATTGATACCGCCAACGTGGTACGCCCCGATGGGTTGGTGCCGTTTGCGGCCCGGGAAACCCTGTTGAACACGGCACCGGAGCGCGAGGGAGACTTTTTCCGGGTGCCGCAAATTCTGGCTTGAAATTGAATTGGTTGGCTCTCTTTGGTTTCTTGCGATTTGGGGATGAAGGCACTCCGTACAAACAGCCAAGGGTTTTGGGATGGAAGGGGCTGCCATTTTTGAGGCACGGTTGCCGCCGCCGGTGGTGGGCGATCGCTTGGTGTTGGTGTTGTACGACCAGCTCAATTTGGCGGTGTGGCCGGCCGATTTGAGGGCGACCCGGCCGACCCTAGTGTTTGTGGAATCCTTGGTCTACGCCGCTTTTTTGCCCCATCATCCCCTCAAACTCACCTACATTTTGAGTGCCCAGCGACATTTTGCTTTGGACTGTGCCGCCGCCGGCTACCGCGTCTTGAATTGGCGGACGACGGGCACCCATGCCGACGGTGTGGCCGGAAGTGTTGCAGGGTTATCCGGGGGCTCACCTCACCTACATGGAGCCCAGCGAGTGGGAACCCCGTCAACAATTGCGCGCGCGGCAATCCCAATTCCCCGATCGCCTCACGGAAATTCCCAACGGTTTTTTTCTGGCCCCCAAGGCGGACTTCACGCCCAAAATCCGGCCGGGTTATCGGCTGGAGACCTTTTATCGAGAGATGCGCCAACGTACGGGTTATTTGATGCAAAACGGCAAACCCGTGGGCGATCGCTGGAATTTTGACAAGGAAAACCGGCAAAAATTGCCCGCTGGGGTGAAGGTGCCCCCAATTCCTGTTTTTCCGATGGACGAGATCACCCAAGAGGTGTGGGGGTTGGTGCGGGGGGCCTTCCCCCATCACTTCGGCGATTTTGCTGCCCCCTTTGAACTGGCGGTGACCCGAGATCAGGCCCGACAACTGCTTCAAGATTTTCTGGTGCACCGTTTGGATGCCTTCGGTCCCTACGAAGATGCGATGCGGACGGGGGAACCGTTTTTGTTTCACTCGGTGCTGTCAATTTACCTCAACAACGGGTTGCTGTTGCCCCAAGAGGTTTGTGAAGGGCGATCGCGCCTACGCCGCCGGTCGGGCCCGGCTCAATTCGGTGGAAGGGTTGGTGCGGCAGGTGTTGGGGTGGCGGGAATTCATTCGCATTTATTACGAAGCGCAGATGCCGGAGGCACGGGAGCGCAACCACTTTGGGTTTACCCAACCGTTGCCGGCGGCTTTTTGGGATGGGGAAATTGATTTGGCCTGTGTGGGGGATGCCCTACACCACGTGCGCACCCGGGCGTACTCCCACCACATTCAGCGGCTGATGATTCTCAGCAATTTTAGCAACCTGACCCAAACCGATCCCCGGGATCTCCATCGCTGGTTTTATTTGGCCTATGCCGATGCTTACGAGTGGGTGGAATTGCCCAACGTGTTGGGGATGGCGACCTATGCCGATGGGGGCATCCTCGCTTCCAAACCCTACATCGCCGGCGGCAACTATGTGCACAAAATGAGCGATGCTTGCGCTCGGTGTGCCTACGATGTGAAGCAGAAAACGGGCGATCGGGCCTGTCCGCTGAATTACTTGTATTGGGATTTTGTCGCCCAACATCGGGCCGACTTTTTGGAAAACGGCCGCGTGTCGCTGGCTTTGATCACCTACGACAAGAAAACCGAGGCGGAAAAACAGGCGATCGCGGCGTCGGCGGCCCAGTTTCGGCAAAACCTGCCACGTCTGGATTCCGGATGGATCAACGATCGGGGTCAAAGCCCAGATCCCTGAGGCGATCGCGGAGGCGAGCCAGTTCCGATATCGCTTGCTGAGCCTGTTCTTCTGCCAACAACCGCTGTTGGGTTTCCCGCTGGGTCTGTTTTTCCGCCAACAACCGCTGCCATTGCTCCTGCAGGCGCAATTCCGAGTCGGTGGGATACCGTTCCCCCTGTTCGTCGTACCAATACAACCATCGCCGTTGCCACCGTCCCACCGCCCGCTCGGCGTACCCCAAGCCCAAACCCAGTGTCGGTAGCCAGATGGGATGGCCCGCCCGTCGCCGGTAGACCCCATCCCCCAACTCATACACTTCCAAAAACTCGCGATCGCGGTGGCGCCGTCCCCGTCCGACCAACGGATTGCACACCGCATAATACAAAATCCCCAGTTCCTGGTATTGGTGCAGTTTCTCCTCGTATTCCCCGTTGTAGTTTTGAGAAACCACCTCCAACACCAAGTCCGGAAACTTGCCTTCCTCCCACACCACATAACTCAACCGGCCGTTTTCCTCTTTGAGGTGGGGCACCCCCACAGAAAGCAAGGCATCGGGCACGATCGCCGGTTGGTGGGGATGATAATACAGCCCCATATCCACAGCAAAAAACCAGTCGTTTCGTTCTGCCCAAATCCGCCGCAGGATTTCCTTGAGGAGTTGGGGCAAATCGTCCTGCAATTGATTGTCCACGGGGGTTTCGTCCGAGTCGGGGAGGTCGGCTGCCGTCGGCAACGGGCCTTGGAGGTAGGTCATGGCGTGTCCCTCATCCATCAAACTTTACGCCGGCACCGGCAACCGTTGAAACAGCGGGCTGGGCTGGGGTAGCGCCGTATCGGTGGGCAAAATTCCCCAGCGGGTATGCTCCCAACTGTTGACGTCCGGAAACACCAAACCCAATTGACGGTAGGCCTCGCGGCTGAGGGTTGGCGTGATGGGCGACAATCCGTAGGTGCTGAGCCGGGCCGCTTCCAAAACCGTGTACAACAGTTCGGCGATCGCAGCGGCATCGCCTTCTTTGAAGCGTTTCCAGGGGGCCACTTCATCGATCAACTTGTTGCAGGCCGTCACCAACGCCAAAATCCCCTCACAAACCCCCGCAAAATCCAGGGATTCGTAGCCAGGGGCCAGGCGATCGCCCAGGGTACGGGCCAGGGCCACCACCGGGGCAGTGAGGGTTTGAATCGTTTCGGTTTGAGGGGTGGGCACCCGGCCGCCGCAGTATTTGTGGGTCATGTTCAGGCTGCGGTTCAAGAGGTTGCCCAAACTGTTGGCCAAATCGGCGTTGACGGTTTCCACAAACCGTTTTTCGCTGAAATCGCCGTCTTTCCCGAAGGCAATTTCCCGCAAAAAGAAATAGCGCACGGCATCGGCCCCGTAGGCCTCCACCAACGCAAACGGATCAAGGGTGTTGCCCAAACTTTTGCCCATTTTCAGGCCGTCTTTGGTGAGAAAGCCATGGCCAAAAACCCGCTCCGGCAACGGCAATTCCGCCGACATCAGCATCGCCGGCCAGTAGATGGCATGAAACCGCAAAATGTCTTTGCCGATGAGGTGCAACCGAAACGGAAACCATTTGGCCAGGGCGTTGGCGAGGGTGGGCGCATCCCCCGGCTCCAACAGGGCGCTGAGGTATCCCAACAACGCATCAAACCAAACGTAGAGGGTGTGGCTCGGATCGGTCGGCACCGGAATGCCCCAGCTCAAATTCACCCGCGAAATGGAAAAATCCCGCAGGCCCTGGCTCACAAATCCCAACACCTCATTGCGACGGCTGAGGGGCTGAATGAATTCCGGTCGCTCTTGATACAGGGCTTCGAGGCGGGCTTGGTATTTGGAAAGGCGAAAAAAGTAGTTGGGTTCATCCCGCCACTCGCAGGGCATCGTGACGTGAATCGGGCACTTGCGATCGCCCAGCAGTTCTTTTTCATCCTTAAACTCTTCGCAGGCGACGCAATACCAACCCTGTTGCCGCTCTAGGTAGATATCCCCTTGCTCCCACACCCGCTGGTAAAACTCCGTTACGATCGCCCGGTGTTGGGGGCTGGTGGTGCGGGCAAAGCGATCGTATTCAATGTGGAGTTTTTGCCAAAGGTCTTGAAATTGGGCCACCAGGCGATCGCAGTGTTCCTGGGGGGCAAGCCGCTCTTTTCGGCGGAGCGCTGAATTTTTGCCCGTGCTCGTCGGTACCGGTCACAAACAGGGTGGGGTAACCCCGCAACCGACCGTAGCGACGCAACGCATCGGCCGCCATGGTGGGGTAGGCGCTGCCCATGTGGGGGGCATCGTTGACGTAAAACAAGGGCGTGGTGAGGGCAAAGGGAGTCATGGGGGAAACGTTACGGAAATTAACCGCCCAAGCCAGGCGGGGAAGTTTCGATTGTAGTATTCATGGTAACCGGCCCGTGGGCCTGCGCTACCATAGGGGCGGTTCCCGTTGGCGATCCGATACAAAAAAGGGAGGCCCGCGATCGTGATTGAAATGAAAGTGGCAGGGATTGCGATCGATGCCATCAGCCATAGCCCCATTGTGTTGCTGCGGGACGGCACCGATCGCCGCGCGTTGCCGATCTGGATTGGGGAAGCCGAAGCCCGGGCCATCGTCGCCGCCCTTGACCCCAAGCCCACCCCCCGCCCCATGACCCACGACCTGTGCCTGACGATGTTGGAAACGCTCGGAGCCGAAGTCGAACGGATTGTGGTGCACGATCTGCGGAACAGCACGTTTTTTGCCACGGTGGTGCTGCGGCACGAAGAGGAAAAAATTGAAATCGATGCCCGCCCCAGCGATGCGATCGCCCTAGCGTTGCGGGCCAAGTGCCCCATTTGGGTGATGGAAGAAGTGGTGTTGGAGGCTTCGGTACCGGTCGATCGCGATGCCGACGAAGCGGAACGGCGGGCTTTTCGCGAATTTTTGGCGGGGGTCAAACCCGGCGACTTTCGGAAACACGATAGCCCCCAAGCCAACGAAGGGTAATGGGGTAAACTAGCGGCGGTTTGGGGCAACAAAAACGCGGTTGGAGAGAAACCCATGTTGCGCAGTCGCTGGTCACGCCGCCAATTCTTGAAACGGGGTCTGGGGGCCGCGATCGCCTCGCGGTTGTTGGGGGGGGTGTGGCGGTGTCCCCCCCTTCTCAACAGTTGTTCATCTACGGTTGGGAAACCTACGTCAACACCCAGGAGATTTTTGATCGCTTTCTGGACGAAACCGGCATCGAGGTGCGGGGGGACAGCTACGATTCGTTGGAGGTGATGGAGGCCCGCCTCAAGGCAACGGGCAATCAATTGGGCTACAGCATCATCTACCCCAGCGACATTTCCGTAGAGCGGATGCGGTTGCGGGGAGACCTCGTGCGCCTCGATAAGACCCTCTTGACGGATTTTGCCAACCTCGACCCCAAATACCTCGATCCGCCCTACGATCCCGGTTCCCAATACAGCATTCCCTTGGCACCGGGCACCACCGGCATCGCCTACAACGCCAAACAGGTGCGGGAACTCACCGGCAGCGAACCCACGGACTGGGATTTTCTGTGGAAACATCGGGACAAATTGAAAATCACCCTGCTCAACGACATGCGGGAGGTGTTGGGCATGGGGCTCAAAAGTTTGGGGCTGGATTACAACTCGGCCAATCCGGCGGAAATTCAGCGCGCCTACGAACATTTGCAGGCCCTGAAACCGGCGATCGTCAAATACGAAACCTACGCCTGGACGGAATTGCTGGCGGCGGGGGACATTGCCCTGAGCATGGCCTATTCGTTGGATGGGATTGCGGTGGCGCAACAGGACCCCAACATCCGCTTTGTGTTGGCCGATAGCGGCCCCACCCTCTGGATCGATACCATTGCCATGCCGCGGGGAGCCCCCAACCTGGAGGCAGCCTACGCCTGGATGGCCTACTCTTTGCGCCCGGAGGTGGCCGCAGCCTACGTCAACGCCACCAATGCCGGCACCACCAACCGCTTGGCGTTGGATTTGGTGGAACCCAGCCTTCGGAACACGCCGGCCTGGACGGTGGACGAAACCGCCTTGCGCAAGGGCCACTGGACAGCCCTGCTGCCGGATGCCGTGTTGCAGGTCTACAACGAGTACTGGACCCGCCTTTCCAGCGCCTGAGCCTGCACGCATTCATCAGCTATCCCATCATTAGGACTTACGCAAATGTGGTCTAAAACCCTGACTTTAAGTGGGGTGTGGGGGCGTAGCCACTTGAGGGCTCTGCCCTCAAACTCCCCTGCTCACAGCACTTCCCCAATCAAAATACGTAAGTCCTGCCATCAATTACCATAGATACGACAATCTTTTTGTGGGAATGCCATGGCGGCGGTTGTGCGTGGAAAGGTGTTTGTGGTGGATGACAACATCGACACCGACCAAATTATTCCGGCGGAGTACCTGACGTTGGTGCCCTCCAAGCCCGAAGAATACGAAAAGTTGGGCAGTTATGCCCTGGTGGGGTTGCCCGATCGCTACGGGCAGTTTGTGGCGGATGGGGCGATCAAAACCGAATACCCGATTGTGATTGCCGGCGAAAATTTTGGCTGCGGCTCTTCGCGGGAACACGCCCCGATCGCTTTGGGGGCGGCGGGGGTGCAAGCGGTGGTGGCCCAATCCTATGCGCGGATTTTCTTTCGCAACTGTGCGGCGACGGGGGAACTGTATCCCTGCGAAAGCCAGGAACGGCTGTGCGAGGGGTTTGCCACTGGGGAAGAAGCGATTTTGGATTTGGAGGCTTTGACCTTGACCAAAACCGCCACCGGCGAGGTGTTTGCCTTGGCGCCCCTGGGGGACGTGAAACCGGTGATCGATGCGGGGGGCCTGTTTGCCTATGCCCGCCAAACCGGTATGATTGGGGCGCCGATATCGTGACCAGCCACCGGGTGGAAGTGCGCGATCGCCGGACGGGCGAAACCCACGTGTTGACGGTGCCGGAGGGTCGCCCGCTGCTGGAGTACTTCGAGGAGCAGGGGATCGAATTGCCCTTTGCCTGCCGCCAGGGAGCCTGCACCACCTGTGCGGTGCGGGTGTTGGCGGGGGATTTGGCCCAACGGGAGGCGATGGGGTTGGCGCCCGCCCTCCAGCAAGAGGGCTATGCTTTGTTTTGTGTGGCCCGGGCCCAATCGGCGGCGATCGTGGAGACCCAAGACGAGGACGAAGTGTACCGTTTGCAGTTTGGCCGGGCCTTTGCCCAAGCCCGTCGCCCCTGGTTGCGCTTTCCCTGGTGGCCCGAGGACGATTAGATGCGGCGATGTTTTCCCCTGTTTTGGGTGTTGTTTCTGCCGTTTGTGGGGCTGGGGCTGGTGGTCAGCACCGCCACGTTTTACGGCATGATTCGGCAACGACAGTACAGGACGGCGGTTTTGGCTACCCAGTCCACGGAAGCTGCCGGGGCCCGGGTTCAGGATCAAATCGCCGATCGCCTGCAGGAGGTGGAGCAGGTGGTGGCCATCGAAAAGAGTTTTCTCCGGAACGGGTGTTGCGGCCCCGATGGCGATCTCACCGCCGATTTGGGGGCGGTGCAGCGGTTGTTTCGGGAATGCCTGACCCTGTTTGACCAGGTGGACGATCTGGCGGTGGCCAACGACCGCGGGGATTTTCTGCATCTAAGCCGTTTGCCCAACGGGAATTTTTCGTTGCGGCGGCGCCAACTACTCCCCGATCGCCGGTTCTATCGCTACGAAGGGGATGGGGAGACCTTCGGGCTGAAGGAAACCCGCACCGATTTTGACCTGTTGCGCGATCCGCCGGCGGATCCTTGGTACCGAGCGGTGCAACAAAATGGGGCCCTTTGGCGCGCCGTGGTGTCGCGGGCCAAGGGGCGATCGCAACCACACCTGCGGTTGGTGCGGTTTATGCCCCTGGCCAATCGGGCCGGTCGCTGGCAAGGAGTGGTTTCCGTCGGGCTAAATTTGCAGCGCTTGCGCACCGATTTGCTCAACCATCGCCCCAGTCCCGGCAGCCGGTTGCTGGCGATCGATGCCAAGGGGCAACTGGTGGCCACCACGGGTGCGGAGTCGGTGGCGACGGTGTTGGCGGCGGACAATGTGGCGCGGCAACGCCTGGCCCGCGATAGCGACGATCCGCTGGTGGCGGCGGCGGCGGCCCAAGTGCAAGGGGAAGTGGGGCCCCACACCCAAAGGTGGCAATGGCAGGGCAAACCCTACGTGCTGCACGTGCGACCCTTGCCGCAAACTTGGCAATTGGTGGTGGTGACGCCCCAGTCCGATTTTGATGACTTGGAGGCGGCCTGGCAATGGAAGCTTTGGCGATCGGGGTGGCTATTTTTGGGGATGGCGGCGGTGGGTTGGGGGCTGGCCCGCTACCTGAGCCAGGTTTTGCAAAGAATAGAACACGCCCTGCAAGGTTTGGCCCAAGATCCCTTTGCGGTCGTGTTGCCCCCGACCCCGATCGCCGAATTCCAGAACCTGAGCGATCGCCTGCAGGTGGTGGCCCAAGACTTGGCGGCGGCGGCCACCCTCCAACAAAACTACACCGCCGAACTGGAGGGGGCGATCGCCGAGCGGATCCAAGCGTTGCAGGCCGCAGAGCGGTTTTGGGCGGATTTGGTCAACCATTTGCCGGCGGCGGTGCGGATCGAGGATGCCCACACCCTGACCTTGCATTTTGCCAACGCGGCCCACGGGCAACTTGCCGATGTCAAGGCTTTGGCGTGTTCTCCCACCGAAGTCGAGACCCTGCGGGCTGGGTTCACCCTCGAAGCGGAAACCAGGCTGTTCGATCGCGAAGGCCAAGCCCGGTGGTGGTGGGTACGCCGGATGCGTTTGGGAGATTCTGCCTTCCTGCTCACGATCGCCGAAGACATCACCGTCCGTCGGCAGTTGGAGGTTGCCCGGCAGGATCGGGAAGCGCAATTCCGCAACCTGGCGGAAAACGTCCCGGCGGCCATTTTTCGGTATGTGCTGCACTCCGATGGGCAAGACGGCATCACCTACATCAGCCCCCGCATCTTTCACCTTTGTGAAGTGCCGCCCTCAAACATCCTCAACGATCTTGGGTGTTTGTGGCGATTGCTGCCGGAGTCGGAGGTTTCTGCCCTGAAGGCGGCGATCGCCTATTCCGCGGCCTATTTGACCCCCTTGCACCAGGAATTGCCGGTGCTTTTGCCCAGTGGGAAGTCAAAGTGGATGGAAATGGTCGCGCTCCCGTTGCTGGGCCACCACGGGGAAGTGTTTTGGGATGGCCTGTTGACCGACATCACCGAGCGCCGCCGCAGCGCCCAAGCCCTCCGCACCAGCGAAGAGCGCTACCGCACCCTGGCGGAATCCTTGCCGGTGGGGGTGTTTCGCAGCGATGCCCAAGGGCAAACCCTCTACACGAATCAAACCTTGCAGCGGATTGTTGGGGTGACCGCCGCCGATCTCACCGCCGATCGGTGGATGCAGTTTGTGGACGAGCGGGATCGAGAGGCAGAAATCGCAGGTTGGCAAACTTTTGTGCAGGAGGTGCAAGGGGGACGTACCGCCCCCCGGGAAACAGAATACCGTTACCGCGGTGCGGCGGGGCAAACCGGATGGGTTTGGGTGCGGGTGACTCCCGAGTGCGATCGCCAAGGTCAATTGCTGGGGTTTCTGGGTTCGGTGCAGGACATCACGGCCCGCCAAGTCCTCGCCGAAGGGCTGGATCGGGAACTGGCCTTTCGCCGGGCGATCGAAGCGGTCATGGTGGAGGGGGTGGCCGTCGCCGATTTGCAGGGCCGCCAAACCTATGTCAGCCCGGCCCTATGTCGGATGGTGGGCTGGTCGGCCGAGGAATTGGTGGGTCAAATGCCCCCCTATCCCTATTGGCCCCCCGAAGCCGCCGCTCACATCCAGCAGGTTTTGGAGGGCCATATCTTCCATGGCATCTCGCCGCCTGAAGGTGTGGAGTTGATCTTTCGGCGGCGCGGTGGCCAACGCTTTGAAGTGTTGATGTGGTCGGCACCGGTCTACAACGACCAAGGGCAAGTGGAGGCTTGGATGGCTTCGTTTTACGACCTGACGGCCCGCAAAGCCTTGGAACGGGAAGCCGCCCGCGATCGCTATCGGTTGTTGTTTGAGAGCATCCACGAAGGGTTTGCCGTGATCGAAGTGCTCTTCGACGACCAAAATCAGCCGGTGGACGTGTATTTTTGGGAAGCCAACGCGGCATTTTGCGCCTTTGTGGGCCAGCCCGAACTTGCGGGCCGTCGGGGCAGTGCATGGGCCCCACCTGCCGCCGCCGAAGATCGCGACTGGTTGTTGCTTTATGCCCAGGTGTTGCAAACCGGGGAAAGGGTGCGGGTAGAAGGTGAAGTGAAGTTTTTGGGCCAATGGTTTGAGTCCCATATTTTCCCCGTGGGGGCCCTGCCGAAAACAAAGTTGGCGTCCTGACCCGCGACATCGACGATCGCAAACGCTGGGAAGCGGCCCAAATTGCCGCCAAGGAGGCCGCCGAAGCTGCCAACCGGGCCAAGACCGATTTGGTTTCCAAAATCACCCACGATTTGCGGACACCCCTCAACGCCATTTTGGGGTTTAGCGAGTTGCTCAGCAGCGAGCCCAACCTCACCGACACCCAGCGGGCCTGGTTGCAGACCATGGGTCAAAGCGGGCGTTATTTGCTGGGCTTGATCCACAACATGCTGGAAACCGCCAAAATTCGCGCCGGCAAAATTACCCTCCATCCCGCAAATTTCCAGTTGCTGGCCTGCCTGGAAGGGGCGATCTCCCTGGTGTTGCCGTCTTTCCAGCAGAAAGGACTGGTGCTTCGTTCCGAAATCTCATCCAATTTGCCAACCTCCGCGCACGGCGATCGCCAAAAGCTCACCCAAATCCTGCTCAACCTCCTCAACAATGCCCTGAAGTTCACCAATGCCGGCGAAGTGTTGGTTCGGGCGTGCTACGCAGACGACTGGTTGCACCTTGAGGTGCAGGATACGGGCATCGGCATCCCCGAAAGCCAATTGAACCAGATATTTGAAAGCTTTGCCCAAGCGGACAATACCCAAGGGGAAGGTACCGGCCTCGGCCTGGCGATCGCCCATCAATACACGGAACTGATGGGGGGCACCCTCCATGCCACCAGCCAGTTGGGGCAGGGCAGCACTTTTTGGTTGCGCCTCCCGATGCCCGCGGTGCCCGAAGACGTGGCATCCTCTGCTCCATCACGCAACGTCGCCAAACCCTGGCTGCGGTTGTTGGTTGCCGAAGACAATCCCACCAACCAGCAAGTGATGGTTACCATGCTGGCGCGGTTGGGACACACCGCCACCGTGGTGCCGAACGGCCGCGAAGCCCTGGCAATTCTGGAACGGCAATCGTTTGACTTGGTGTTTATGGATGTGGACATGCCGGAAATGGACGGGATTACGGCAACGCAAGAGATTTACCAAACCTTGCCCTTCGAGCGTCAGCCGCCGATTGTGGGGGTCACCGCCCTCATCGAAAAACGCGATCGCTGCCTGCAGGCGGGGATGTTCGAGGTTTTGGCCAAACCCATTCGTCCTCGACGATTTGGCTGATCGTCCCGCTGCGGCAGTGTAGCCCCCACCAACCCTTGCCGATCCGGAAAGCCCAAGCGATC
>JAAUUG010000279.1 GCA_012031195.1 Oscillatoriales cyanobacterium SM2_1_8 | reverse complement strand
AAAACGATACGATCAAAACCGGGTGTTCCGGCTCCACCAACACCGCCTTGAACATGTAGGTTTCCAGGTCGGCTTGGGAGTAGACCACCTCCATGCCCCGGCCCCCCAGCACATAACTGGGCGCACCACCACCGGGTAACCCACCCGATTGGCCACGGCGATCGCCTCGGGCACCGAACGGGCAAGGCCGTTGGGGGGCTGCTGAATCCCCAATTCCTGGCAAATGGCCTCGAACCGCTCCCGGTCTTCCGCCGTGTCGATCGCATCCGGTGAGGTGCCCCAAATTTGGGTGGGCAAATCGGGATGGGCTTCGAGGTATCGCAACAGGGGCAGCGAGAGTTTGAGGGGGGTCTGACCGCCAAAGTTGGACGATAATCCCCACCGGTCGCTCCGTTTCCACAATGTTGAGCACATCCTCCCGGGTGAGGGGTTCAAAATACAGGCGATCGCTGGTGTCGTAGTCGGTCGAAACCGTCTCCGGGTTGGAGTTCACCATAATGGTCTCGTACCCCAATTCCCGTAACGTGAAACTGGCGTGGCAACAGCAATAATCAAACTCAATCCCCTGGCCAATGCGGTTGGGGCCCCCACCCAAAATCATCACCTTGGGTTTGTCGCTGGGCCGCACTTCCGATTCGTCTTCGTAGGTGCTGTAGTGATAGGGCGTTTCCGCCTCAAATTCCGCCGCACAGGTGTCTACGGTTTTATACACCGGCACAATCCCCAACCCTTTGCGGTAATCCCGCACCTGATCTTCGGTGGTTTTGGTCAAATGGGCCAACTGGCGATCGCTGAACCCCATTTGTTTGAGTTCTTGGAGTTCGGGGGCCATCACAGCCGTGAGCGCCCGATCCTGGAGGGCCAATTCCGCATCGGTGATTTCCCGCAGTTTTGCAAAACCAGGGGTCGATATGGGTCAACTCGGCGATCGCCCCACCGACAAGCCCGCCAAAAAGCCATGACGAATCGCCCACACCCGCTCCGGCGTCGGAATCCGCAGGTTCTTTTTGATTTGTTCCAGGGATGGCAATTCCTCATCCCGATCGCCGCCAAACCCAAACCGCCCAATCTCCAGCGATCGCAACGCCTTCTGAAAAGATTCCTGAAACGTCCGCCCGATCGCCATCGCTTCGCCGACGGACTTCATTTGGGTAGTGAGAACAGGTTCCGAACCGGGAAATTTCTCGAAGGCAAACCGGGGAATTTTGGTGACCACATAATCAATGGTGGGCTCAAAACTGGCGGGGGTCTTCTTGGTGATGTCGTTGGCAATTTCATCGAGGGTGTAGCCCACCGCCAACTTCGCCGCAAACTTGGCAATCGGAAACCCGGTGGCCTTGGAAGCCAACGCCGAAGAGCGGGACACCCGGGGGTTCATCTCAATCACAATCACATCCCCGTTTTCCGGGTTCACGGCAAACTGAATGTTGGAACCGCCGGTTTCCACCCCAATTTCCCGAATGATGGCGATCGACTGATCCCGCAACCGCTGATACTCCTTGTCGGTGAGGGTCTGGGCCGGCGCCACGGTAATCGAGTCGCCGGTGTGCACCCCCATGGGGTCAAAATTTTCGATGCTGCACACGATCACCACGTTGTCGTTGAGATCGCGCATCACTTCCAACTCAAATTCCTTCCAGCCAATCAGGGATTTTTCCACCAAAATCTGAGAATTGGGGCTGGCATCCAACCCCGACGCCGCAATCTGCTCAAATTCCTCCTGGTTGTAGGCAATGCCGCCACCGGTGCCCCCCAAGGTAAACGCCGGCCGGATAATCAACGGATAACTGCCAATCTCGGTGGCGATCGCCCGGGCCTCCGCCATGGTGTTGGCCAAACCCGACGGGCACACCGCCACCCCAATCCGCTCCATCGCCTCCTTAAAAAGCTTGCGGTCTTCGGCCTTCTCGATCGCCTCCAACTTGGCCCCAATCAATTCCACGTTAAACTTGGCCAACACCCCGCTCTTGGCCAAAGCCACAGCGATATTGAGGGCGGTTTGCCCCCCATGGTCGGCAAGAGGGCATCGGGGCGCTCCTTTTCGATGATTTGGGCCACCACCTCCGGCACAATGGGCTCAATGTAGGTGCGATCGGCCATTGCCGGGTCGGTCATAATCGTCGCGGGGTTGGAATTCACCAACACCACCTCAAACCCCTCCTCCCGCAACACCTTGCAGGCTTGGGTGCCCGAATAGTCGAACTCACAGGCTTGACCAATCACAATGGGGCCAGCACCAACGAGCAAAATTTTGCGGAGGTCTTGACGGCGGGGCATAGGAACCAACAGGAAGGGCGCTCTGATTGTATAACCTGCGGTTGCCCCCACAAGATGTAGCCGTTGCTGCAAACCAGCGATCCAGACAACCGTAGCCAGACAAGCGTAACCAGGGGCTGCCAACGGGTCGCCCCAAAATCAACGGATACAGCTATAGTTATTTTAATTACAGTCAATTTAATTAAAAGTGGCACGACCATGATTGTTTTGATTGCCTTTGCTCCCCTCTCCCCGCCTGGGAGAGGGGCTAGGGGTGAGGGCAAGATTGTCGCAAACACATTTGAAATGACTATAAAACTGACACGCTTTTTCCTGCCCAACGAAAGTCTAATAGAACCAATATGGGGGCTTCGCCCCTGCGACCCGACTTGTCTTGTCTCGTCGCTATGCAAAACAGCTATACAGGCGCATTCTTAATTAAAATTGCCATGCAATCGTTTTAATTAAAAGTGGCACGGGCACGATTGTTTTGATTGCCTTTGCTCCCCTCTCCCCGCCTGGGAGAGGGGCTGGGGGTGAGGGCAAGATTGTCGCAAACACATTTGAAATGACTATATGTTCGGGTAGGTTCGGACATCGAAGGAAAAGGGGGTTTGGGGGCGCAGCAACCAACCAGGGGTTTCATCCCTGCACCCCGTCATGAACGAGCTATTTACAGCTATAAGTTTTAAGAACGAGTTTGCACAAATATGGCAGCTCCGAGATTCGAACTCGGGACCTAAGGATTATGAGACCTTCGCTCTAACCGACTGAGCTAAGCTGCCGCCAACTTTTAACCATTGGTCTTTGAATATACCACAAAATCCGGCTAGGTAGGGTCTTCCGGCTGCCAAATCAAAGCTTTGGTGGTGATTGCACCCTGCAGGAGCGCCCCCGTCATCTTGGCACCGATCAAGTTGGCCCGGGTGAGGTCTGCCCCCCGCAAATCCGCATCCCGCAAATCCGCATCCCGCAGATCGGCGTTGCAAAGGCGGGCTTGGCGGAGGTTGGCGCGATGCAAATCGGCCCCGGCCAAAACCGCTGCCGTCAGGTCGGCCCCCGACAGGTTGGCACGGCACAACGACGTTTTGGCCAAGTTGCTGCGCAGGAGTTTTCCCCACCGCAAATCGATTTGTGCAGTTCCAGACCGCTCAGGTCTTCCCCTTCCAGATCGGTGCTGGCAAAATCGCGCCGTCCGCTCCGAAACAATGCCTGCAATTCCTCCGCTTTCATGAGCCCCTCCCCATCCTTTGGGTTATAGCTCAAAAAAGGAATCCAAATCGAGGGCCGCCGACCCCCCTTTTTCCAGCTCCCCCAACAATCCGCTCAACTGCCGCCACACAAACCAAGCGCTGCCCACTGCCAGCACCATGGCCACGCTGTAGGCCAAGCTCGGCGGAAACCCGAAAATTTCCAGCCCCGCCGACAAAAAGACCCCTACGCTCAAGGTGATGCCCGCGTAAGGCACCCAAATTTCCCGTCCCCGCAACGAGAGCAGGGTACGCGAAGAACGGTTGCGCTGCCATTCCTGCACCAGATTCCGCAGGGTCACTTCAAAGGCGCGGCCGCAGGCCAGCCCCGCCGCGAGGGCAGCTCCAAACAAAAAGTACGGCGGATTGGCCGGAAAGTAGTAGGCGATGGAAGTGGGTTCCATGAACAACGGGCGAAAGGCTCTGTCTAGGATACCTTCTTAATCTCCGATCGCCAGGGGCGGGGGACGCACTTCTTCGAGCAAAAC
>JAAUUG010000278.1 GCA_012031195.1 Oscillatoriales cyanobacterium SM2_1_8 | reverse complement strand
AGAATAGGCCGCCTTCACCATGCCGGGCCCCCCGTCGCCAAAATCAGTTTGATGTCGGGGTGCTGCATCAAGGCTTGGGAAAGGGCACCGTGGGTTCATCAATCCAACCAATAACGGGATCGGGCGCCCCCGCGGCCACCGCCGCCGCCAACACAATCCGCGCCGCTTCGATCGTGCAGGCTTTGGCCCGGGGGTGGGGCGAAAACACAATGGCATTGCGGGTTTTCAGGGCCAACAACGCCTTGAAAATCGTGGTGGAAGTCGGGTTTGTGGTGGGCACAATCCCCGCCAAAATGCCCACCGGCTCGGCAATTTTCTGGATGCCAAAGTGCCGATCTTCCTCAATCACGCCGCAGGTTTTGGCATCTTTGTATTTGTTGTAGATGATTTCCGAGGCGAAGTGATTTTTAATCACCTTGTCTTCGACGATGCCCATCCCCGTTTCCGCCGCGGCCATTTTGGCCAGGGGGATTCGAGCACCGTTGGCCGCCAGAGCCGCCTGCTGAAAAATGCGATCCACCTGGGCTTGCGAAAACTCCGCAAACGCGGCTTGGGCCTGTTTTACCCGCTCGATCAAGGCATTCAATTCCTGTTCGTTGGTCACCAGCATCGGTGTGCTCCTTGCTTGCGCTGCTTGCTTGGACTGCCTGCTTGGGCTGTGTAGCTATATTCGGTTGGATTCGGACATCAAAGGAAAAGGGGGTTTGGGGGCTTAGCCCCCAGCTAGGGGGTTTCCCCCCCCGGCACCCCGTCCCAACCAAGTTGTTTACAGCCATAAATAGAGTTGAGGGCGAGAGGCCTCAGGGCGTAAACAAACCGCGCGATCGAAAAATGTGTTTGGTGGCTTCCACCAATTCGGAACTGGGGGCGGGGGTGTCCTTCAGCAAATAGTGCCACCCCAGTTGCTCCCATTTGTATTCCCCCATTTTGTGAAAGGGCAACACTTCGACCCGCTCAATGTTGGTCATCGGGGCCGCCAAATCGGCGATCGCCTCGATGTTGGCGCGATCGTCCGTCAACCCCGGCACCAACACAAACCGCAGCCATACCGGCTTGCCCAGGGCGTGGAGGTGCTTGGCCAAAGCCAGGGTGGGAGCCAAAGACACATGGGTTACCCGTTCATAGGTCTCGGGATGGCCCGACTTGATGTCCAACAACACCAAATCCGTATGGGCCAACACCGGATCGGCCACCGGCAGGGGGCAATACCCCGAAGTATCCAGGGCCGTGTGCCACCCCAACGCCCGACTGCCTCCACAATTGCCGCCGTGAATTCCGGTTGCAGCAACGGTTCGCCGCCGCTGACCGTGATCCCCTGCACATAGGAACGGTATTTCGCCGCTTCGGCCACCACCGCCGCCGCCGAGAGTTCCCGCCCCCCCTGCACCTCCCGACAGTCGGGATTGTGGCAGTACAGGCACCGCAGCGGACAACCCTGGGTGAACACCACAAAGCGCAAACCCGGGCCATCCACGGTGCCCATGGTCTCAAAGGAGTGAATTCTCCCCCTAATGCCGTTCGTGGAAGGTGCGGTGGATAACATCCAACTGTTGCTCCCGAGTGAGTTTGATGAAGTTGACGGCATAGCCCGAAACCCGAATCGTGAGTTGGGGATACTGTTCCGGGTGCTCCATCGCATCCAGCAGGGTTTCCCGCAACAACACGTTGACGTTGAGGTGGTGCCCCCCATCCCGAAAGTACCCGTCCAGCAAACGCACCAGGTTGGCCGCCCGTTCCCCCTCAGCCCGGGCCAACGCCGGGGGCACAATCGAAAACGTGTTGGAAATGCCGTCGAGGCTATCGGCATAGGGCAGCTTGGCCACCGAAGCCAAGGAGGCGATCGCCCGCAACAATCCCGCCCGTGCATGGGGTTGGCCCCCGGGGCAAAGGGTTGGCCGGCCTTGCGTCCGTCCGGGGTGGTGCCGGTTTTCTTGCCGTAGACCACGTTGGAAGTAATCGTCAATACCGATTGGGTGGGCACCGCCCCGCGATAGGTTTGCTGTTGGCGCAGGGCCGCCATCATGGTTTGCACCACCCACACCGCCAGCCCGTCGGCGCGATCGTCGTTGTTGCCGTAGGCAGGGTAGGCCCCGGCGATCGCAAAATCCACCACCAACCCCCGCTCGTCCCGAATCGGCCGGACTTCGGCATGTTGAATGGCCGAGAGGGAATCCGCCACCACCGACAACCCCGCAATGCCGCAAGCCATCGTTCGATACACGTCGCGATCGTGCAACGCCATCTCCAAGCGCTCGTAGCAATACTTGTCGTGCATGAAGTGAATCACGTTCAACGTGTGGACGTAGGTGCGGGCCAACCACGCCAACACCCCCTCGAAGCGCTCCCGTACGTCCTCGAACCGCAACACTTCATCGGTCACCGGCTCCATGGCGGGGCCCACCTGCGCCCCGGATTTTTCGTCCCGGCCGCCGTTGAGGGCATACAGCAACGCCTTGGCCAAATTCACCCGCGCCCCAAAAAACTGCATCTGCTTGCCGATGCGCATGGCCGACACGCAACAGGCGATCCCGTAGTCATCGCCGTAATAAGGACGCATCAAATCATCGTTTTCGTATTGCAACGAACTGGTATCGATGGAAGTCTGGGCGCAAAACCGCTTGAAGTTTTCCGGCAACCCCTCCGACCACAGGATCGTCAAATTCGGCTCGGGCGCCGGCCCCAGATTGTAGAGGGTCTGCAAAAAGCGAAAACTGGTTTTCGTCACGAGCGATCGCCCGTCTTCGCCCATCCCCCCCAGCACCTCCGTCACCCAGGTGGGATCGCCGGAAAACAACTCGTTGTAATCGGGGGTGCGCAAAAACCGCACCATCCGCAACTTCATCACAAAGTGATCCACCAGCTCCTGCACGTCTTCCTCAGTGAGCCGGCCCCACGCCAAATCGCGCTCGCAATAAATGTCCAAAAACGTGGAGACCCGCCCCAAAGACATCGCCGCCCCGTTCTGCTCCTTGACCGCCCCCAAATAGCCGAAGTACAGCCACTGAAACGCTTCGCGGGCGTTGGCCGCCGGTTGGGAAATGTCGAACCCGTAAGCCGCGGCCATGGCCTGCAACTCTTGCAACGCCCGGATTTGCTCCGCCAGTTCCTCCCGCAGCCGGATCGTCCCCTCGTCCATGACCCGATCTTCCAGGGATTGCCGCTGTTGCTCTTTGTCCGCCATCAGCCAATCCAGACCGTAGAGGGCCACCCGCCGGTAATCGCCGATGATCCGCCCCCGCCCGTAGGCATCCGGCAACCCGGTGATGATGCCCGATCGCCGACAGTTGCGCATCTCGGCGGTGTAGCCGTCAAACACCCCGTCGTTGTGGGTTTTGCGGTACTTGGTAAACACCTCCTCCGTGCGGGGATCGAGTTGGTACCCGTAGGCCTCCAATGCACTCTTGACCGTGCGAATCCCGCCAAAGGGCATCATGGCTCGCTTCAGGGGCTGTTCGGTCTGCAACCCCACAATTTGCTCCAATTCGCGATCGATGTAGCCCGGCGGATGGGTCGCAATGCCCGACGGCAACGCCGTATCCACCGCCAAAATCCCCTTTTGCCGCTCCGCTTCCATCAAAGCCGCCACTTGAGCCCACAGCCGGTTCGTGCGATCGCTCGCACCGCGCAAAAACGTCCCGTCTCCGGCGTAGGGGTTGCAATTGCTCTGAATAAAATCCCGGACATCTACCGTACCTTGCCAACGGTGGGGCCGAAACCCTTGCCACTCCACCCGCTCCGATTGCCCTGGGTCAAGTTCGGCCTCAAACGTATCCCTATCCATAGGTTTCACGTCCTTTGGGGATCTGTCGCTCTTGGTTCCCCACCGGCATTATCAATCGGCCCCTGAACCAAATCGGGCGATCGTTGCAATTCTTTTAACATTTTACAAATTTCAATGTAGCCATGTTCAGGCAAGTTCGGACACTGAAGGAAAAGGGGGTTTGGGGGCTGCGCCCCCAGCCAGGGGTTTCACCCCTGCACCCCGTCCCAACCAAGTTATGGACAGCG
>JAAUUG010000017.1 GCA_012031195.1 Oscillatoriales cyanobacterium SM2_1_8 | reverse complement strand
CATGAGCCGACCCAGGGGGGCCCCGCCGAACAGGAAAAGTTTTGCCGTTGGTATGCGCAAACCCTGGACAGCTACGCCCCAGTTTTTTTGGCGAAGCCCCCCCCACCGACATTTGGGCCAATCCCCAAGACCGCTTCGATCGCCACGGGCAGTTGGTTTGGGTCAACACCCACCAAAATTGGGTTGTGCCGAAATCAATGTTGGCTTTCACAGCCGGACGATCGCCCAAGCTCCTGGTTCTCGGTCTGTTGATCGTTTTGGTCTTGGCGATGCAGGGGGAACTCAACCCGTTGGCGTTTGCCGGTTCCCCATTTTTAACGTTTTACGGCCTGCTGTCCGTGTTCGCGATCGCCGTGGCTTCCTCGCTGCGCCGTGCCCTGCGGTTGCCGGCGGGCCAACCCACCGATTCGACCGTATCCCTGGACGTTTACGAAGCGGCCTACCTGGCGGCCGGCGAAAGCCGAGCGGTGGATACGGTGGTAGCCGGTTTTATCCAAAAGGAATGGGTCACGGTTCAGTCCGATGCTTTGGTGTGGCAGAGCCCCAGAGCGGATTTTTCCCATCCCCTCGAACCCGCCGTCGCCCAGGCGATCGCCGTCGATGGGGC
This sequence comes from Oscillatoriales cyanobacterium SM2_1_8, assembly GCA_012031195.1. GTDB lineage: Bacteria > Cyanobacteriota > Cyanobacteriia > Pseudanabaenales > Pseudanabaenaceae > UBA8156. The sequence continues at coordinate 20,967 of JAAUUG010000017.1, read as the reverse complement.
TCCAGAAGCGGTGCAGGGGGCGGTGGGGCCATCCCTCGGCACCATCCGGGAGCGGCTCCAGACCCTGGGATTGTTGGTGAAACCCGCCCAAGCCCGCCAGGCTCAACTTGTCCCGGCGTTGGCGATCGCCTCCCTGCTGGGGTTGGGAGCGGCCAAAATTTTGGTGGGTCTGGCCCGGGGCAAACCGGTGGGCTTTTTGCTGCTGATGAGCCTTGGCGTGGCCCTGGTCAGCCTCTTTTTTGCCCTCCGGCCGGTGCATCGGAGCCGTTGGGGCGATCGCGTGCTCCGGGAACTCCAAGGGCCCATCGCCAAGACAACGCTGGAACGGGCCGATCCCCAACTCCCCTGGGCCTTTGCCCTGTTGGGAATGGCCATGTTGCCCGATGAGGGTTTTGGGGACTGGAAAAAGCTGCTGAAGCCGGTACCCCAAACCGCTTCCAGTTCTGCTTCTTACGGGGAAAGCGACGGGAGCAGCGATTGGGGCAGTGGGGGGGATAGCGGCGGTGACGGAGATAGCGGCGGTGGGGGATGCGGCGGTTGCAGCAGCGATTGAAGCCATGGCAATCGATCGCAGGGGGTAGGATCGGAGGAGACGTTTGCAGGATTTCGCCCATGCCGTTTGTGGACTATTTGCGCATCAGTTTGATCGATCGTTGCCACTACCGTTGCACCTACTGCGTGCCTCCAGAAGGCACGGAACCGGCGGCTCCCCCCCCCGAACTCCTCACCCACGCCGAGTTGGTGACCCTGGTGCGGGATGTGTTTCTGCCCCTGGGCTTCTCCAAATTTCGATTAACGGGGGGTGAACCCCTGTTGCGGGCCGATACGGTGGACATTGTGCGATCGCTCGCGGCGCTGCCCGGGGTTCAAGATTTGGCCCTCACCACCAACGGCGATCGCCTTGCCACCCTGGCCCAACCCCCTCCACCAAGCCGGACTCCGCCGCCTCAACATCAGTTTGGATTCCCTGCACCCCGATACCTTTCGGAAAATCACCGGGCGCGATCGCTGGCAACGGGTCTGGGATGGGATTTTGACGGCAGCAGCCGTGGGGTTTGCCCCCCTCAAACTCAACGTGGTGGTGATTCCGGGGGTAAACGACCAAGAGGTACCGGCCCTGGCGGCGTTGACGCTGGATCGCCCCTGGCACGTGCGGTTCATTGAGTTCATGCCCATCGGCAACGAAACCCTGTTTGGCGAAAAGGGTTGGGTGGATTCCGCCACCCTGCGGCAACAATTGCAAGACCAATTTGGGTTGGCCCCGGCCCACTGCCCTGGCAACGGCCCCGCCGACGTGTTTTCCTTGGCCGGGGCCCAAGGCACCGTAGGGTTCATCAGCCAAATGTCCGAATGTTTCTGCGATCGCTGCAATCGGTTGCGGTTGTCGGCGGATGGCTGGCTGCGGCCCTGCCTGCTCAATGAAGTGGGCCAACAAAACCTCAAGGCTTTGCTGCGGGGGGGGGCCACCCCGGCCACCCTCCGGGAGACCGTCTCGGCGTTGCTGACCAACAAAACCGACATTCACTTCAAAAACCGCGATCGGGGAGGCGATCGCTACACCCGCACCATGGCCCGCATCGGCGGCTAGGGGCATCGCCCCTAGGATTCCTGGAAGCCCTCGCCTACAATTGGAGCAGAATTTGGCCTGTGTTATGACCAACCTGCCGGATGCCATCGTGCCGTTGCTGCAACAGGCTGCCGATCCTTGGGGAGTCATTGTGCAAGCGGTGCTAGAAGATGCCGCAATTTATCTGAATCGACCGGAAGACCTACCCCCCAACAGCGCCGAGTTTTCATCCCTGCTGACCGACCTGCAAACGGTCTTGAGGACGGAAGTGCCGGAATTCAAAACGGTTTATGTCTACAGCCGACCCTTGGGGCAAGAAGCGGTAGATCACGAACAGGTGTTGACGTTGATGCCCGAACCTGCCCCCGCCCCAACGCCCACCGATGAGACGAGGGAGGAGAAGGAAACGGCGGAAACCCCGGCAGCACCAGCCAACCTGGCCGACTTCTGCTTTGTCCGCAACCGGATGTTGTTGGCAGTGGCGGGGGAGCACCCCAATGCCCAAGTGGCGAAATCTCTGCTGGCATTCCACGGTTTGCCTCTGGCAGAACAGTTGGACATGCTGTCGGTTCTGGCCGACTGGTTGGCCGATCCCGAGTTGCCCGCCGAACGGTTTGCCGCTTTGCCGGAGGACCGAGACCACCACGGCGATTCGGCGTAGCTCCCCACGGCGATCGCCCCCTGGGGCCACAGAAATCATCGTGGACATTTCCGGACTTTCTGCCTTTCGTACCCAAGAATTGCCGCTGATGCTGGGTACCTGTCTGGTGCTCGGGGGAATGGCTTGGCTCATGCGGTATATGTATGCAGTAGCCGGTGGCTGGGCCATTCTCATTACTTTGGCGTCCATCGGTCAGGGCGTAAGCGCTGCGGTGCGGCAACCGGTTGGGGGGCTGCCTGCCTTGGCATTCTGTTGATCACCTACCCTTTGGCCGGCGTAGGCGTGATTTTGGCCGTACCGTTAGGTGCGGTTGGTGCCATTGTTGGGGCAGGGATTGTTTTGGCCATGAAGATGGCTGCCCCCAAAGGCAACAACATGTTTTCCCCTCAATCTTTGCGCCTACTGATGGCTGTGGCAGCTCTGCTCCTGGCGATCAACGCTCAGGCCTTGTTGCAGTACGGTTTTGGCGGCGACAATTTGGAATCGGTGGTAGACACAAACAAAAGTGTTGTGCTGAAGGATCATTTGGCCAGCGGTACCGTCACGTTCGTCAGAGATGGACGGAAAACCGACCAGAAGCTTAAAGGCGGTTTTGCCGTATTGCTCTCTTCTCCCCGTGCCAATCAACTACCCCCCACCGAGTCCATACTTCTGATCCATGCTTTCTCGGGGCCCGTTTCCTCCAAAATGCGGGCCTATGCTTTGAATCGGCTTCGCTTTTCCAACTCGTCCTTTGCCGACTCCTTGGGCTATCTAGAAACTTCGGAGGTGAAGCAGGCTCTCGCCGATGAGAAGGGAAACTTGACGGGGTTGGAAATCGTGGTTCGGCTGCAAAACGGACAGCCAACCGAAGGAGGCTTCAAAGCCGACTGGAGAATCCTCAGCAGCGCAGAACCTTTGAAGAGGGTGGTAGGCAACTTGAAAATGGCGGAATTGACATTGACGAAATTTGAGCCCAAAGATGATGGAGCGATTCAGCTATCTTTTCAAGTCCCCAGTCCCGATGGTTTTTCGGTGAACCTGAACTTGGACTCCAAAGTACACGTGGTCAAACTAGCCCCGTAACCCTGTTCCCCCCTTCTTGAGAAGAGGGGAATACAAGGTAATTGGGTAATAGCTGTAAACAACTTGGTTAGGACGGGGTGCAGGGGTGAAACCCCTGGCTGGGGGTGCAGCCCCCACCCCCTTTTCCTTCGATGTCCGAACCCTAAACTACTTGACGCTGACCTTGGCCCCAGCTTCTTCAAGCTGCTTCTTGGCGTTGGCGGCATCGTCTTTGCTCATGCCTTCCTTCACCACCTTGGGCGCCGATTCCACCAATTCCTTGGCATCCTTCAGACCCAAACCGGTGATTTCCCGCACCACTTTCAACACCGCGATCTTCTTGTCCGCCGGCACTTCGTCCAACGACACATCAAAGGCGGTCTTCTCTTCCACTTCCTCAGCCGGAGCCGCCGCCGCCGGAGCTGCCATCGCCGGCATCGCTGCCATCATCATGCCGCCAGCCGGAGCCGCCGCCGAGATGCCCAGCTTGTCTTCCATCATTTTCACCAGTTCCGCCGCTTCCAACACGCTCAGGCTGGTGATCACTTCAAAGGCTTGTTCGACTTTCGACATGGTTGATTTCTCCAATTGGGTTTCGCAAATTTCACAAAATTCTGGCTAGGGTTAGCCTTCCTTTTGCTTCTCTTCGTAGGCTTTGAGGGCCCGCGCCAAAGACGTGGGTACCTCGTTGATCGCCCGTCCCAAGCTGGCTGGGACTTCGTTGACGGTGCCCGCCAACCGGGAAGGCACGCTGTTGAGGATGCCGGCAATCTGCGCCAGCAACACTTCGCGGGGCGGCAACTTGGCGATCGCATCCAACCGATCTGCCGGCAAAGCCCGACCTTCGAATACGCCCCCCCGCAATTCCGTTTTCTTGGTTTCTTTGACAAAGGCTTGGTAGGCCTTGAGGGCCTCGCCAATATCTTTTTTCACCAACAAACAGGCCGAAGGCCCTTTCAAAAACGTCCCCAAGGGCTCCCACTGCGGTTGCCCGGCGATCGCCTTTTTCATGAGGGTGTTCTTGGTGACCTTGCACACCGTGCCCGATGGCCGCAATTGCCGCCGCAGTTTGGTGACTTCCGCCACCGTCAACGTGCCAAAGTCAATTACCATCACCATCTGGGTATCGGCCAAATCGGCCTCCAAACCCTCCCGTACCGCTTCTTTGCTCTCTCGGGCTCGCGCCATCGCTTTTCCTCCGGTATCGGACTGTTCACCAAACCCGCCTTCAAACCAAAACCCCGCTCCGGCCATTGCCGAAACGAGGTCGCGATCGCCCAAAGCCCAACGGCTCCTGGGTTCATCCCAATCCTTCGCAACGGCCTCGGCAGGATTCTTAAATGGGAAATTTCCCATCCCTACGGTCTTCGGCGTTTTGATTGATGCACTGTTTTTCGGGGTGTTTCCGTGCCCAAATCCTAAAATTTAGGTTTTAAGCACAATCCCCACTGACTTTATTAAGCTATAGCTGTAAATAGCTTGGTTGGGACGAGGTTCAAGGGTGAAACCCCTGGCTAGGGGCTTCGGCGTGAGCGCTCAGCCGAAGCCCCAAACTCCCTTTTGGCTTTATCCCTTTTGCTTTCGATGCCTGAACTTTCGATGTCCGAACCTAACCGAAGATAGCCATGCTTTATCAAGCCACTTTGTTAAGCAACTTCATCAAGCCGCTTCATCCACCTTCATATCGCGCAAAGCGCTGATGTCCACTTCGATCGCCGGCCCCATGGTCGCCGCCACATACATGGTGCGCCAATAACGTCCCTTGGCCCCCGAAGGGCGGTTCCGATCGACCGTTTCCTGAAGGGCTTTGAGGTTGACCAACAAATCCTTGGCCTCAAAAACCGCCTTGCCAAACAATACGTGGACAATCCCCGTCCGATCGGCCCGAAACTCGACTTTACCAGCCTTGAATTCGGCGATCGCCGCCCCCAAATCCGCCGTTACGGTACCCCCTTTGGGCGAAGGCATCAGACCCCGCGGCCCGAGCAATTTCCCCAGTTTGGCTACCTTCGGCATCATGTCCGGCGTGGCAATCAACAGATCGAAATCCATCATGCCGCCGGCAATTTGATCGATCAACTCTTCAGAACCGTAGAGATCGGCCCCGGCCGCATTGGCCTCGGCCACTTTTTCCCCCCGGGCGATTACCGCCACCCGGATGGTCTGCCCGGTTCCTTTCGGAAATACCACCGTCGTCCGCAACTGCTGATCCGCATACTTCGGATCGATGCCCAGACGAATGTGCGCTTCGGCTGACTCCGGAAACTTGGCTGTCGCCGTCTCCCGCAACAACGTCAACGCCGCCAACGGCTCGTAAGCTTTCGGCTCGACCTTGGCGAAGGCCGCCCGAAAACGCTTGGATTTTGGTCTTGCCATGGTTTCTCCTCGGGGTCGTAACGAAGCAATGCCTCTCCCCCAAAACACAGAATCTTAATTATACAGATTTTCGGCGGGAAAGCAAGTTGATTTTACGATTGGAAAGGTCAGGGCTGGGCAAAGTCCACCGCCGTGACAATCCATTGGGACAGCCAATGGGGGCGCAAACCAAAGACCAGAATCGGCACCAACAACAACGCGGGGGGGGTCAAATCTTGCCAACCCACGGGGGGGAGGGTAGGCAGGGCCGCCGGCGCCGGAAACACGGGGGCCGCCAACCGCCCAAAAAAGGCCCGATCCAGCAAAATCAAGTAGTACACCGAGGTGAGTCCGGTGCCCATGATGCACAACAGGGTTGGCACCGGGAAGGCGGTAAAACTGCCCCGAAAGATCGAAAATTCGGCAATGAAACCCACCATGCCGGGAATGCCCGCGCTGGCCATGGCCCCGATCACCACCAGGGTGCCGGTCAACGGCAATCCCCGTTCCGGATTGAACAACCCGTTGAGGGCATCAATGTCCCGGCTGCCGGTTTTTTCGTAGACAATTCCCACCAACAAAAACAACAGGGCGGAAATCAGCCCATGGCTCACCATTGCAAGGTGGCCCCCGTCAGGGCGATGGGCGTGTGGGCCGCCAACGCCAACAACACGTACCCCATGTGCCCCACCGAACTGTAGGCCACCATTTTTTTCATGTCTTTTTGGGCGATCGCCACGCTGCACCCGTAGATGGTGCTGACCACCGCCAACCAAGCCAGGGCCGGGGCCAGGTTCTCCCAAGCTTGGGGAAACAATTGCCACCCAAACCGCAGCAGCCCATAGGTGCCCAATTTCAACAACACGCCCGCCAACAGCACGGAAATGGGGGTCGAGGCTTCGACGTGGGCATCGGGCAACCAGGTGTGAAACGGCACAATTGGAATTTTGATCGCAAAGGCAACCACGATCGCCACCAACAAAATCCCTTGCACCTTCACCGGCAATTGCTCGGGGGTCAAAGTCGCCAGATCAAAGTTGAGACCGTGGCTGCCGGCCAACCCTGCGGTTCCCAAAAAGGCCCCCAACAACAAAAAACCCGACAGGGCCGTATACAGCAAAAATTTAATGGCGGCATACTGGCGACGGCTCCCCCCCCAAATCGCAATCAAAAAATAGAGGGGCACCAACTCCACTTCGTAAAACAACACAAACAGCAACAAATTTTGGGCGGCAAAGGCTCCGTACACCCCGCCGGCGATCGCCAAAATCAGGCTGTAGTAAAACCGGGGGCGGCGATCGGTGCGGCTGCTGAAGATGGCCACCCACACCAAAATGCCGGTCAAGACCACCAAGGGCAGCGAAAACCCGTCTACCCCCAGGGCATAGCTCAGCCCCAGGGTCTCGATCCAGGGCACCTGTTCCACCAGTTGCAGGGTGGAGCGGCTCAAATCGAATTGCCACAGCAAACCACCGCCCAGGGCAACCAGACCGGTGGCCACGGCCAAGGCCACCCGTCGCACGGCCGCCGCGGCCAGGGATTGGGGCAAGACCCCCACCAACAGGGCTCCCCCAAACGCCAGCACAATCAGAAAACTCAACATAGGGTCGTTTCAAATCCGTAGGGAACCGTTTGCCCGCCCCTTGGGGCCGACCTTGGTTTGGGAACGCCCTGCGCGGCGGCCCAAATCGAAAAGGGGCGCTGCCTACGCCCCTCCTTCTTCAACCTGCCGTTGTCGCTACATTCGGGCAAACTCAGACATGGCAGTGAAAGGGGGTTTGGGGGCTACGCCCCCAGCGAGGGTTCCACCCCTATGCCCCGTCCTCACCAAGCTATTTGCGGCGATATAGTCATTTCAAATGTGTTTGCGACAATCTTGCCCTCACCCCCAGCCCCTCTCCCATTCGGGGAGAGGGGAGTAAAGGCAATCAAAACAATCGCGGGTGTTTCACTTTTAATTAAAATGACTATATCTCAGGGAAACAACGGGTTAGCGGACGCTGGCTGGATCGATCGCGATCGGCTTCAGCAGAAACAATTTCAAAAAGTGCCCGGCCAGCTTCAGTTGATGGGGCAACTTCGCGATCGCCTTCTGCCACTTCGGTTGTTCCCCAGCCTGGGCCTGGGCGATCGCCGCCATCGACGTTTCGCAGTCCTGCAACCGGGCCCAAAATTCCGGGTTCTCCAAATCCAAAATCACCGGAAAGGCCTTGGCCGCGTCACGGTTGGTATCCCGCAACACCGCTTCCACATACTGCCGGGTATCCATGCCCAACACTTCGTAGAAGGATTTGCGGTTCACCAGATCGTTGAGGTACATGGTGGCAAACACCGACAGCAAAAAGAACCGGCTCCACAATTTTGCCTGCCAACCCTCAATGTTGCGGCGATCGGTCTTCAACAACAGGTTGCAAAAATCCCCGTGGCGGCTCTCGTCTTGGCACCAGCTCTCAAAAAATTTGAAAATGGGGTACACCCGATCTTCAGGATGGGCCGCCAAATGCTGGTGAATTTTGATGTAGCGCCAATAGCCAATTTTTTCGGAAAGATAGGTGGCGTAAAAGATAAACTTCGGCTCGAAGTAAGTGTACTTCTTGGTTTGCGAGAGACCCGACAAATCCAACACCATGTCAAAATCCTGCATGGCTTTGTTCAGGAATCCGGCGTGCCGCGCTTCATCCCGGCTCATCAGCGAGAAAATTTCTGCCATCAGGGGATTCTTGGCTTTGACCCGCACGGCAATTTCTTTGTACAACAAAACCCGGAAAACTCTGACATGCAGGAGCCTTCCAAAAAGTTCCGAAACTCGGTTTTGATGTCGTCGCTGAGGTGGGCCCAAGATTGCTCAAATTCCGCATCCCGCACAAAGTGCTTGCGGTTGTAGTCGGCTTTGAATTCCTGCAAAATCGCCTGAAAATCCCCGGTCAAGTCCGACACGTCCATGCTGGCCATGGCATCAAAATCGGTGGTGTAAAACCGGGGAGTCAAAATCGTTTCTTTGCGCTGCACTTCGGCATTGGCGATTTGGGGCCCGACGGCGCGGCTTGCAGCAGGGGTAGCAACCATGGTATCTGCGTATAAGTACGGGTTTGTTTGTCCCTACTTTAGCCCCCGATCGCCGGCCCTGTCCCTTCTATTACAAACTGTTAAGCTCGGCGGGGGGTTGGGTCAAATCGGTAAAGGGGATTTCGAGTTGCCGTTGCAGTTGGGCGATGCGGGCTTTTTCGGCTTGGATTTGCTCGCTGTAGCGGCGGCCCCGATCAGCTTCGACTTTGAGGTCGAGTTTGGCCCAGAGGTCGCGCCAATACCGGTACCGTTTTTCGGCCAAAACCAATTGAATGCGGGCGATCGCCTTTTCGACCACGATGTGGGGCCGCAACAAGGCCACGCGATCGTTGTCGTCCAGCCACAACAGGGGATGCAGTTGGCTGGCCAAGGCTGGCTCCTGGGCGCAGGTCAATTGCAGGTGCCGCAACAAAATTTCGGGGGGTTCGCTGGCCTCGAAGCCGGTACGTCCTTCGGCTTGGGCGGTCAAAATCCATTGCCACAGTTGCCGATGGTGCGACAGGTTGAACCCCAGATCGGCTTCGGCGAGGGCGGCCCCCACCCGGCGGCGGTGTTCGGGATGGTGCAGGTAAATTTGCAGCAATTGGGCTTCCGCCCGTTGCAGGGTGGAGGTGGGGGTTTCGGCTGCCGTCGCCGGCCGCTCGGCCCACCGCGATCGCCGCAGTTGCCGATAAAAGTCTTTTTCAAGTTGCTGGGCGAGGGTGGCTTTGCCCCGGGCCAACCGCTGGGCGCATTCGTGGACGTAGCGGCTGCGCAGGGGATTGTCCGGCAGGTTTTGCAACAGAGCCACGCAGGCGGCACTCACTTCCTGAAAGACATCGGCCCGCTCCAGGTTTTTCCCCCAAAACCGCCGCGCCAGTTGCCAATCGAGAAAGAGGGGAGCCCCTTCGATCAAGCCCCGAAAGGCTTCGGCACTTTGCTCCCGCAAAAATTCGTCGGCATCTTTGCCCGCCGGCAAGGTCAACACCTGCAAATGAATGGTGCCGTCGTAGGCGCTTTGGGCAAACCCGGCGATCGCCCGTTCGGCCGCTTCGGTGCCGGCCCGATCGGCGTCAAAGTTGAGAATTACCCGTTTGGCGGGGGTATAGCGGGCCAGTTGCCGAATTTGGTGCTCCCCCAAGGCAACGCCCATGGTGGCCACCGCTTCGCCAATGCCGGCCTGGTGCAGGGCGATCACATCAAAATACCCCTCCACCACCACCACCCGATCCTGCTGGGCGATCGCCGCCCGGGCTTTGTCGAGGGCAAACAGGGTCTGGCCTTTGGCAAAAACCGGGCTTTCCGGCGAATTTAGGTATTTGGGTTCTTCGTCTCCCAAGGTGCGCCCGCCAAACCCCACGATCCGCCCCTGACCGTCGGCAATGGGCACCATTACCCGATCCCGAAAGCGATCGTAGTAACCGCTGCCCTGGGCCCGGGCCACCACCAAGCCCGCGGTTTCCAGCAAGTCCACCGGCTCCCCCTTCTGCCGCCCCAAATAGCCGTACAGGGTGTCCCATCCCGGCGGCGCATACCCAATCTGGAAAGCCCGCAGGGTCTCCAGGGATAACCCCCGCTTTGCCGTCAGGTAGGCCAAAGCCCTGGCCCCCTGGGGCGTCCACAGCGCATGGTGATAAAAAGCAGCAGCTCGGGCCAACACCTCCCACAGGCGATCGCGTAGCCCCAACTGCCGCTGAATTTCTCGATCTTGATCGGGGCAACCGTCTTTACAGGAATGCTGTATTTTTGCGCCAGCTCCAGCACCACATCGCCAAAGGACTGCTGGCGAATGTCCATCAAAACTTGATCGCACCGCCCGCCGCCTGACAATTGAAACACCGATACATCTGGCGTTTCGGATCGACGCTAAACGCCGAAGCGTTGCTCCCCTTATGAAACGGGCAGGCCCCCCGAAAAGCCGTGCCGCTCTTGCGCAACACCACGTGTTCGGACACCACATCGACAATATCGACCCGTTGGCTGACCTGATCTACCGTGTCGGCGTGGAGCCGCATCGAGGCCTCCCTTGCCGGGCTGTGTTGGCCCTGCTAGATGTGTACTGCAAGATGATGAGATGCCTCGATCAAGGTCGCCGGTTGCCCCAAAAAAAGCATACCTTGACTTACCCTTAGTGGGTTTTGGCTTACCCTTGGCGGGCTTTGAACTTGGGGTTGGTTTTGCAAATAACGTAGACCCGCCCGCGGCGCCGGACAACTTGGCAATCTTTGTGGCGGGTTTTGGCCGATTTAAGGGAACTGAGGACTTTTCATGGCAGGTTTTTGATTTTGGGCATGGTCTCTAATCCTACAGGGATTTCGCCCCGAAGACAAGAGACCGTTCAAGTCAGAGCCTCTTGGAGGAAGGTTTGCAGTTTTTCGACTTCAAAGTTTTGGGTGAAGCGGCACACCTGGGCGGCAAAGGCTTGGTAGGTGGGGTTTTCCTGTTCGAGGGCCGTCACCTGCTCTTCGATCGCGGCCAGCCGTCCCCGCCGGGCCAGTTGCAACAGTTTGCTGAGGGTGGGAGGGTCGGGGGCGACGGAGGGGGCCGCCGGCGCGAGAGGGCCCGGTGCCACGGGGCGGGTGTATTGCCACTCCAAGTTGAGCAATTGTTGGATTTTATGAAAGAGGTCGTCGGCGTCGATGGGTTTGGGCAAAAATTCGTTGCAACCCACCGCCAAACTCTGCTTTTTGTCCTGGTCGAAGGTGCTGGCGGAAGAAGCGATCACAGGAATGTTTTTCAGGTGGGCATCGTGGCGGAGGCACCGGACAAATTCAAACCCATCCATCACCGGCATCACCAAATCGGTCACGATCAAATCGGGGAAGAGGGTTTGGGCCAAGCGCAGCCCTTCCTGTCCGTCTTTGGCTTCGGGCACCACAAAGCCCAGGGGCACCAACAAATTGACCAAGACGGCCCGGTTTTCCCACTTGTCGTCCACCACCAAAACGGTGCGGGGAGAACCTTGGTAACCAACGATTGGGCCGCGCTCCACGGTGGTGGTGGCCGGCAGTTCGGCGACCACCGGTACCCATAAATCCACCCGAAACAGGCTGCCCACCCCCAGCCGGCTTTCGACGGTGAGGGTGCCCCCATCAAATCCACAATCCGTTTGGTGATGGCCAGCCCCAGTCCGGTGCCTTCGGCGTGGCGGCTGTGTTCGCCCACTTGGGTAAACGGTTGAAACAACCGGGACAAATCTTCCGATCGCATGCCGATGCCGCTGTCTTCCACTTCCAGCCGCAGGCGACAGGTGCCTTGCCCCCGCTCCAGGGCGATCGCCCGGAAGGTGACGTGCCCTTCGTCGGTAAATTTGACGGCATTTCCCAAAAGGTTGACCAACACTTGCCGCAGCCGTTTCACGTCGGCCCGAATGCCCACCGGCAAGTTGGGGGCAAGAATGGTTTCAAATTTTAGGTTTTTGGGTGCGGCTTTGACGGCAATCATGCCGGCGGTGCTGCTCAAGAAGGTACCCAGATGAAAATCTTCGGGGAGCAATTCCATGCGCTGGGCTTCAATTTTGGAGAGGTCTAAAATGTCGTTGATCAACATGAGCAGGTGTTGGCCGCACTGGTAAATCACCCCAACCCCTTGCCGATCTTCAACATTGAGTCCGGCGGAGCGCTGCAAAATTTGGGCGTACCCCAAGATGCCGTTGAGGGGGGTGCGCAATTCATGGCTCATGTTGGCCAAAAATTCACTCTTGGCGCGGTTGGCGGCATCGGCGGCTTCCTTGGCTTCCTGGAGGGCGATTTCGGTTTGGCGACGCTCGAAGGCTTCGAGGGACAAAGAGACAAAATCGGCCAGCGATCGGGCAAAGGTCTGCTCTTCGAGGGTCCAATCGTGGCGCATGTCGGTTTGTTCGAGCCAGAGGCTGCCGGTGTGGCGATCGCCCAATTGGATGGGCACCACCATGGCCGCCAGAATGTTTTGGGGCCGCAAATAGGGCCGCTGCAATTCCTGAAACCGGCGATCGCCCAGCACGTTGGGGGACACCAACAGGCGATCGGAGGTGAGGGACTGAAACCACTGGGGGTAGGTATGGATTTCCCAGACGGTGGGGCTCGGAGGGGGACTGGAGCGGCGATCGTAGGCGCCCAAGCGGGTGAGTTTTTGACCGTCAAAATCAAACAACCAAATGCTGGCCCGGGCAATTTCGAGGGTGGTGGCGGCCACTTCGGCGATTTCCTGGAAGGCGGTTTGCACGTTGCCGTGGGTCAGGGCTTTGCTGCGGGTAAGCTGCACCAGGGCTTGATTTTGCTGCTCCATTAGGCGATCGCGCTCCTGCAGGGCGGCTTCGATTTCCTTGCGCTCGGTAATGTCGTTCAGGGAACCCAGGACGTAAACATCCCCGGCAAAATCCAGCATTTCCAGCGACAGCAGGCCGGTGCGTTGTTCCCCCCATTTGGTCTGAAAATCCATTTCGTAGTTGGTGACTTCCCCCAGCCCCAACAAAATCCGCGAAGTTACGACAAAATCCCGCCGGGAAAACAATCCCCGCAACTCGGCGATCGGGCGCCCCAAAATTTCGGCGGGGGGATACCCCGTCGCCCGAAAAAAAGCAGCGTTGGCTTCGGCCAGGGTGCCTTCCGGCAATTTGAGAAGGGTGCTGGGGTTGGGGCTGGCGTTGAAGGCGGTGGCAAATTTTTCCTCGGAGATTTGCAGGGCCTGGGTGCGCTCCCGGACGCGGGCTTCCAGGTCGGTTTTGGTCATTTCCAAATCGGTGAGGGAAGTGGACAGCACGTCGGACATCCGGTTGAACGATAGGGCCAGCTCCACCAACTCGGCGGCCCCTTGGGGTTCAACCCGGATCGAGAGATCCCCCTGGGCCAACCCCCGAGCGGCGGCATTTAATTTCCGGATCGGTTCGGACAGCCGCCGCGCCAGCAAGTAACTGAGGCTCAGGGCGCACAAAACCCCGCCCAAAAATACGGCAATCACTTGGGGGTTGCGGTAGGGAACTTCGGCGGCGTTGGCACCGGGCACCACGGCCACAATGCGCCAATCCAAACCGAGGTCGTCCCCCCAAGGCAAAACTTCGGCGTGATAGGTGCGTCCTTGCAAAGAAAAGGGCACCACGGCGCCTTGGGGAGGAGCTTGCCGCAAAGTCTCGGCGGAAGCCCGGACGTAAATGTCGCTGGCTTCGGTCGCCAAAATTTGACGGGGGGTACCGCCCGCTCGCTGCGAAAAATGGTCTCGCCGGTGGAAAGGGCGATCGCCCGGCCGGCAGGATCCAAGACGTACACGCGGGACTGGGGGATAAAGCTCAGGTGCTCACTGAGCAGGGTGCCCACATCGGCCAAATCCAACTCAATGCCGAGGGCTCCTTGGGTACCGACGGGATACCCCAACGTCAAGGTCAGGGCGTTGTCGGTGGGGCTCCGCCGCTCGGTTTCTCCCCAAACGGGCTTGCCGGTGGCCAAGGCTTGCTCAAACCAGGGTTTTGCGAAACCGACGGGGGCTCCCTCCAGGTTGCCGTTGCTGCCTTTGCGTTGCCCCCCAAACCGGCCCTGGCGATCGCCATAGCTCAGGCCCACGATGGGCAGCCGCTGCACTTGCGATCGAAAGGAAGAACGCAGGGTGTCTTTTTCCAGACTCAGCACCCCGCTCAAAATGCTTTCGGCGTTGATTTGCCCCAACTGAAACGCCAAGCCCATCCGGATTTCGAGGGTGCTGCGGGCGGTTGCCAAAGCCGTCTGCCGATCGCGCTCGATCAAAGACGCCAGCGCTTGCTGCTGTTGATGCCACAACACCCCCACCGCCGCCGCCAACGCCAAAAACAGCGGTGCCGCGAAGGGCCCCACCAACAACAGGCTCAAGGGGGCATTGGTCAGGCTGCGCCGAAGCAGGGGAAGTTTGGGGAGGGGCACCACGAAACGACCGGCCAGGTTTCTCCCTTAGTTTAGGCGATAGTTGGGGGGATTGCCGACGTGGTCAGGATGGGCTGGGGGTGCAAGCCAGTGATGTGTTGAAAATGGTCGGGGGGGAGGGTCGGCTCCAGGGCGGTGGTATGCCACAGATGCAGACGGGCTTCGACCTGGTCCAAAAAAGCCAAACCCCGGGGCGGCGGCATTTGCTGCCAGGTTTCCACCAAAATTTCCACCAGGGCGATTTCCACCCCTTGGTATTGCGTCAGCAATTGCTCAAGGTGGGCCCGGGCCGCCGTGGTTTCTGGCGCCCCGTACAACCCATACCGTTCGGCAATGAACCGCGCCCGTTGGCGATGGATCTGTCCCTGCAGGGAGGATTCCGGTGGCTTGGTGAGGTTGTTGGGTTGTCCATCCATGGTGCGTTTCGGTGGCAGTGGTTGCCCACCCTCCGGCGGTTTCCGTCTATGCTACCGCAATTGTTGCGATGGGATGTGAAGTTGGAGTTCCCAGGTTGAGAGAATTCACCGCCCCCGGGTCTAAATTGGTGATGACCGGTACCTTCCTGGGCCGCGGGTTCGCCGAAAATCTTCTAAGATGAAACGCTACGAGTTGGGAGGAAAGCCGGTGTTGCTGACGGAATTGCTGGAGGCAGCGGGAATCGCGGCGATCGCCCCGGCGGTGCCTGTGTTGCGGGTGATGACCGACTCCCGGCAGTGTCAGCCCGGGGATGTGTTTGTGGCGATGCCGGGCACCCGCACCGATGGGGTGCAGTTTGTGGCCCAGGCTTTGGCGGCGGGGGCGGTGGCGGCCGTGGTGCCGGCGGATCGGGTGGCGGACTGCGGGGCAACGGGGGTGCTGATTCCGGTGCCGGATGGGACGATCGCCTGTGCGGAATTGGCGGCGGCTTTTTACGGCCATCCGGGGCGATCGCTGCGGTTGTTTGGGGTGACGGGCACCAACGGCAAAACCACGACGGCCCACTTGCTGGAATGGCTGTTGGCGGCAGAATACAAGATGGGGCTCTTGGGAACCCTCTACAGCCGGTGGGGGGGCAAAACGTGGCCGGCTAGCCACACTACGCCCCTCGCCCTTTCGCTGCAATCTCAGTTGCAACAGGCGCGGGCGGCCGGCTGTGAGGCGATCGCCATGGAGGTCAGTTCCCATGCCCTCCATCAAAAACGGGTGTGGGGTCTGCCCTTCACGGCGGCGGTGTTCACCAACCTCACCCAAGACCATTTGGATTATCACCCCACCCTGGAGGATTATTTTCAGGCCAAGGCGCTGTTGTTTGAGCCCAGGTATTTGACGGGGCGGGCGATCGTGAATGCCGATTGTCCCTACGGCCAACGGTTGCTGGCTTGGTTGCAGGAGCGAGGCCAAGGGGTTTGGAGCTACAGCGTGCAGGGGCGGGCTGATCTCTGGGTGGAGCACCTCCAATACAGTGAAACCGGGGTTACCGGGTTGTTGCACGGGCCCGGCGGTACCACCCGCCTGCGATCGCCGTTGGTGGGGTCTTTCAATGTGGCAAACATTTTGGGGGCGGTGGGAGCCGCCCTCCACGGCGGCATTGCCCTCGAAGATATTGCCCTGCGCCTGACGGAGTTTGCCCGGGTGCCGGGCCGCATGGAACGGGTGCCGGTGGATGGGGACTCCGACGTGACGGTGGTGGTGGATTATGCCCATACCCCCGACAGTTTGGACAACGCTTTGCGGGCGCTGCGTCCCTTTGTCCGCCATCGCCTGGTGTGCGTGTTTGGCTGCGGCGGCGATCGCGATCGCACCAAACGTCCCCTCATGGGTCGCATTGCCGCGACGTTGGCCGACCGGGTTTATGTCACTTCCGACAACCCCCGCACCGAAGACCCGGCGGCCATTTTGCAAGACATTGTGGCCGACATGAACGGCGGCGCGCCTTTTACCGTGGAAGCGGATCGCCGGGCCAGCATTTTGCAGGCGATCGCCGAAGCGGCCCCGGGGGACACCATCTTGATTGCCGGCAAAGGCCACGAAGATTACCAAATTTTGGGCACCCGCAAAATTCCCTTCGACGATCGCATCGAAGCCGCCGCCGCCCTCCGTTGCCGCCAACGCGATCGCCCCACCGGCTAAGTCCTCCCGACCGGGGTTCGTTTTTTCCCCACCGAGTTTCGGTTTGCACCCACCGAGTTTCGCTTTCTACCCACTGAGTTTCGCTTTCTACCCACCGGGGTGGGTTGACCACCCCCATCTAAAACCCTGGCCAAAAAACCGCCAGCACCAAACTGCCGCCAAAGGCCAAGCGGTACCCCACAAACACCCAGGCGCTCCGGGTCTGAAAAAACCGCAGCAACCCAGCGATCGCCCCATAGGAAAACACAAACGTTGAGGCGGTGGCGATCGCCAGCAAGGTGACGTCCTCCACGCTGCCAAAGGCTTGGCGGGACTGATAGAGGGTGGCGATCGTCAGGGTGGGAATCCCCAGCAAAAAGGAGAAGCGGGCCCCCACCTCCCGTTCAAACCCCAACAGCAAGGCCGCCGTGAGGGTCACCCCCGATCGCGACACGCCGGGCACCAGGGCCAGCGACTGGGCCAAGCCAATCCAAAGACCGTCCTGCCAGCGCAATTGGGGCCACCCACGATCGCGCTTCCCCCACACTTCCGCCAAGCCCAGCCCCACAGCCATCACGATCGAGGCCAGCCCAATCACCAAAATGGATTCGGGAATGACTTCGCGAAACACCCAGGCCAGGGCCAAGGTGGGCACCGTCCCCGCCACCATCCCCAGGGCCAACCGCCCTTCTTCCCGCCGCCAATCCCGCTCGTGGGCGCTTTGCCATACCCCCCGTCCCAACCGCCGCAAATCTTCCCAGAAATAAATCACCACGGCGATTGCACTGCCCAACTGAATGGCATCGACAAAATGCTTCTGCCCCAAGTAGGTATCGGTCAACCCCAAGGCTTTGGTCACCACCAACAAATGGGCCGTACTGCTGATGGGCAAAAACTCCGTAATCCCCTGCACCAACCCCAAAACCGCCGCCAACAGGTACGGCATCAGGCCACCACATCCCGCAACTGCGCCACCAAGCCTTGCACGTTGTCTCGGTTCAGCCGGTAACTGAGGGGGTGGACAATCAGCCGGGCGGTGCTTTCGTAGAGCACATCGGTTTCCACCAGCCCGTTTTCCCGGAGGGTGCGCCCCGTCGAAACCAAATCCACGATGGCTTCGGCCATCCCCACCAGCGGTGCCAATTCCACCGAGCCGTACAGGGGGATCACCTCCACCGGCAAATCCAACCCCTGAAAATACTCCCGGGCGCAATGCACATATTTGGAAGCCACCCGGCAATGGGGCGGCAAATCCAACGCCGAGCGGAAGGGCCCATCCTTGGCCATGGCGATCGACATCCGGCAAAAGCCAAATTTCAAATCTACGAGGCAGGCCACATCCGGCTGTTTTTCCCGCAACACATCCTCGCCGACAATGCCCATCTGGGCCTGCCCGTATTCCACATACACCGGCACATCCTGGGCCCGCACCAACAACGCCCGCGCTTGCCCCGTCGGGTCTTCGATTTGCAACAACCGATTGGAGCTGTCCAAAAACATCCGAAAGTCCAGACCGATTTTTTGCAAAAGGGCAATGGTATCGGCCAGCAACGACCCCTTGGGAATGGCAACGGTTAACATGGCACCGGGAAAATCACCGATTTATCCTACTCCAGAGCGGGTCACCCGCCCAAATCCCCGTCTTTCTGCCCCATAGCGATCGCTCACCACCGTGCCCCCCGCCAACCGGTCGATCGCCAACCCGTTGTGGCCCCGCTCGGGGCCCGAACTGTGCAGGTACCGACCGTCCCCCAACCACAAACCCACATGGGTGGCCCGCTGCTCGCCGAAAAACACCAAATCCCCCGGCTCGGGCTCCGCCACCGGCACGGCAAAGGCTTCCTGTTGGTAGGCATCCCGCGGCAACCAGATCCCCACCGCGGCAAACGCCGCCTGCACCAACCCCGAACAGTCAAAATTCGGCGGGAGGGTGCCCCCCCACACATACACGTTGGGCACCGCCAAAAGCCGCCATCCCGTAGGCGATCGCCCCCCCCAACCGCCCTTGAATCTCCGCCAACGTCAACGATGGCCCTGGGACATAGGTATCGGGCACCAAACGGGGTAAATCCGCCGCCACCAAAAACGCCTCATAGCCGTCCTCGCACAGTTGCACCCGATAGGACGCCCCAACCTTTTCCTGCAACACCAAAAAACGCCCTTGGGCCATCTGGGTCGCGAGGCGATCCATCTGGGGGCGATCGTAAAGATTCAAATCAGCCAAGCTGCGCCGAGTTTGGATATTGTTCTCCCTCGCCACCTCTGTTGGCCCAGCTTCAGAAAGGTTTTTCGGCTCGTTTTGCCGCATCGTGGGTCTAGGGGGTGCCCAGCCCAGCATTTTGTTCCCGAATCTCGGCCAGTGCCAAACCAAGATTCTGCACCCGTGGAAAATAAGCCAACTGGGCCGGATCGGTCAACCCCAGCATCACCACAAGATGGTTGTAAGCCCCCAACGCCGCATTGATCTCCATCAGCGAAGGCTTCCCATCCGCCGTCGCCAGCAGCCCCCGCGTCTGAACAATCAAATTCACCGCCGCCCGGTAGGCTCCATCTTTGTTTAACAAAATTGGCACCGCCGCATTCTTGCCATTGACCAATACCGGTTCAATGGCTTCACGCGCCACCCGCGATACATCTTCCGGTACGGCATCCACCATCGGGCTGGGGGAACCCTGGGGTTCTTTGCTGCTGGGACGGGTACTTTGACTGTTGCTTTGGCTGGTGCTTTGACTGCGAGTTGGCTCGCGAGGCGTTCCATTATCTCGGGATTCTCTCGCAGGAGAAGCCCCCAAATTGGGCGTTGCTCCAGAAGCTGGCAGAGACCAGCTTTCCTCTGCCCTTCCTGCTACACCTACAAGAACAGCCCCCAGCACAACCATGCTAGGAGCGATCCAGCCAATCTTTCCAATCCCCAAAAGCTTCAAAGTTAGATTAATCCTTAGATGGAGCCTGCCCGGAGGTTACCAAGGGCCCGGCTCGATAGCGGCACCGAGACCGGTACCGTAGTCGTCGGCACACCGGTGACGGCAGGTGTGGCCACTAGATTGGTCGTCAAGGGTTGCAGTTCCTCCGACGCCGGAAGGATCAGGGACTGGGTCTGGTTCGGATCGATCTGCGGCCCGCTCGGGCGAACTCGTCCCGGTCCTGGCGTGGGAGTTGGGGTTGGAGGCGGTACCGGCACCGGCGAGCTACCCGCCGTTGCGGCTTGGGGCAAGGCCATGGCCAAGGCGGCGATCGCCACAAACAAATACCCCGGCGCGTATCCCAGAAAGTCACCCATCTGGGGGCGACGACGTTGGCTTTGCGTTAAGCTTTGCATGGTTTGGCCCTTCTCGTTAGCGGAAATTATACCCGAGTCCAAAGCTTATGGAATAGCGTGTACCAAAATTGGTACTGCCCGCCACATCGACCGCTGCGGCGTTGACATAGAAAGGTATGTTGCGGAACGGGACATAGGAAACCCCGGTATTCAGGTTTTGTCCTGTCCAATCCAAGATGACCGAAAAATTGGGCAACACCTGCAAGCCGGCAGCGCCAAAAATGCCCACGCTGCCCACTTGGTTGAGTTGGTCTGCAAACGGCCGGAAGCGTCCCCCGCCTGCCCCCAGGGTCAAACCCAACAGCATAGGATTTTCGAGGTTATCGGGTTGCAACACAAAAAACTTGCTCACGGCACCATAAAGCGAAGAGGGGGTACCGCCCGCCTCTGGGCCGTAATTGATCGCATTTTCCCAGCCCAGGGCCACCGACCAAAAATCGGGGAATGTCTTGTGCAACTTGAAATCAACGTTGCCATTGGAAGCGAACCGGGAGGGGGTCAAACTAATAATGTTGTAGGCAATTTCCAGACCTGCGAGCCCAGCCGCGTCTCCCAGCCCAAATCCGAGGGTCGCTGAGCCGTCAGCTTTATCCGTGGGGTTGCCTACCGGACTGGAGCGATCGATCAAAGACAACCCGGCAAACGCATCCCCCCAACTCGCCCCAAAAGCCGATGGGGAACCGGCGGTAAAACTCGGGAAATATTTTGCCCACGTTCCACCGGTTCCGGAATCGGAATGGGGGGAATGAACAGGGGCGGAACGTTGGTGGCCAGGGTGGCGTCCCCTGTGCTTGGGGCTGGTGCCTTTTCTGGAGAAGGGATGGGTTGGTTGGCCGGTTCCGTCGGGGGCGCCGCCGGGCGATCACCGGCGGGGTTTTGCGAAGCAGTCGCTGGGGCTGTGGATGCGGGCGCTTCCACAGCCTGGCGGTACCGGGGTGTTGGGGATACAACATCAACCAAGAGGGATCGGCGCCGTTGGCTAGGGCAGGGAATTGCCCCCCCCCGCCAGCATCCAAACCAG
>JAAUUG010000277.1 GCA_012031195.1 Oscillatoriales cyanobacterium SM2_1_8 | reverse complement strand
CGGAATATGAACTGACTCCTGAAACAGCATTGATCCAGCCGTTCCGGTTCCAGTTTGCGCATAAAGCCCTGATCGATAAACATGCAGGTGAGGCGATCGCCAATGGCTTTGTGCAACAAAAACGCCAACGTGGAAGAATCTACCCCCCCCGACAACGCCAACAACACCCGTTTGTCGCCCACTTGGTGCTGAATGTCGGCGATCGCCTCTTCGATAAACGTATCGATCGTCCAAGTTGGTTCGCACGCACAGATGTGGTACACAAAATTGCGAATCAGGGCCATCCCCCCCCTGGGAATGCACCACCTCCGGGTGAAATTGCACCCCATACAACCGGCGCTGGTGCTGGGCGATCGCCGCGCAGGGAGTATTGACGGTGTGGGCCAACACGCTAAAACCTGGGGGCAAGGCTTCGACCGCATCGCCATGGCTCATCCACATCACCGAGCCCGACTCTACGTTGGTGAGCAAATCCGTCGGATCGTCCACCCACAGCTCGGCCCGGCCATATTCGCCCCGATTGGCCCGCACCACCTGCCCGCCCAACTGCTGGGCCATCAACTGCATCCCGTAGCAAACCCCCAGCACCGGCACGCCCAAATCCCAGATTGCGGGGTCGCAGCTCGGAGCGCCGTCGTCGTACACCGAATTGGGGCCCCCCGACAGGATAATGCCCTTGAGGTTGTCAATGGGCAACCGTTCGATGGGGTACGGTACGACACCACCTCCGAATACACTTGCGTTTCGCGAATGCGCCGGGCAATCAACTCTGAGTATTGCGAGCCAAAATCCAAAATGGCAATGGTGGGACGACCCTCCCCCGCCCCGGCTGGAGCATTGGCCGGTTCAAGGCGTGAAACAGAAGCAACCACGGCAAAACCCCATGACCCTGCGTAATTCCTATTAGTGTACGCCCTAACTTCCGGCGTATCGTTCCAGGCAGGCCCTCAGGATCCCCACCGGCACCGGTTTGCTCAGGTAGTCGTCCATGCCGGCCGCCAAGCAGGTGGCTCGATCGCCCGCTAGGGCGTTGGCGGTTACGGCCACAATGGGCAAGGGCGACGGCAAGTCCGCATAAAGTTGACCTTGAAGCTGGCTTTGGCGAATTTGGCGCGTCGCCTCCAGCCCGTCCATTTCCGGCATGTGCACGTCCATCAAAACCAAATCGCAATAGTTGCCCTGCAAAAAGTCCAGGGCTTCGCGACCGTTGGCCACCAAAGCGGTGCCGTGTCCCAACCGCTCCAACATGCGGCGCAACACCCGCTGGTTGACGGGATTGTCTTCCACCACCAACACCTGCAGGGTTTTGCACGGGACGGCGATCGCTTCAGACGCCTGCCCATCCGGAGCGGCGGCGATTTCCATGGGAATGCGGAACCCAAACCAACTCCCGGGCTGTACCGCCATCACCGCCGCCGGACTGAGATCGGACGGTGGGTAGCCCCCCACTTGCCCCTGGGAGATGGCCCACAGTTGCCCCCCCATCAACCGACACAGGCGCTCGGCAATGGCCAAACCCAAACCGGTGCCCCCGTACCGCCGCGTGGACGACAAATCGGCTTGCACAAACGGCTTAAACAATTGGTTCATGTCGGCGACGCCAATGCCCCGATCGCGCACCGTGATTTCCAAGGATGCGGGCGCCACCCAGTTCACATGGAGATCGATCGCGCCCTTTTCGCCGAACTTAATCGCATTGTCCAAGAGATTGCCCAACACCTGACCCACCCGTTGGCGATCGCCCACCAGCCAAGGGGGAACCGTCGGGGCGATGTGCACGTTTACCGTCAATTTTTGCTCGGCAATTTGCGGTTGCCACAACGCCAAAACCTCGGCGACGAAGGGCCCCGGCGCAAAGAGGGCTGGGGCCAAACCCAACCGCCCGGCTTCCACCTTGGTAAAGTCCAAAATGTCGTTCAAAATGCGCAACAACCCTTCGCCGCTGTGCCGGACAAACGTGAGCATTTCCCGGTGCTGGGGGGCAATGGCATCCATCATCACCAGATCGGTAAACCCCAAAATGGCGTTGAGGGGGGTGCGCAGTTCGTGGCTCATCATCGCCAAAAATTCACTTTTGGCCCGGTTGGCCGCATCCGCCTGCTGTTTGGCCTGGGCCAAGGCCCGATTTTTTTGGATGACCTGTTGTTTTGCTGCTGTTCGCGGGCCAACAAGTCGGCTTGGGCAAAAGCAATGCCCAGATGGCTGGCCACTTCCTGCAACAAAGATTTTTCCGATTCGGTCCACTGCCGGTGGTAATTTCCCTGATCCAACACCACCAGCCCGGTTGGCCGTCCTTTGTCGGAGGTGCGTACCGCCATGAAGGACTGGGCCCGCGCGGCCAACAATTGGGCTTGCCACGCCCCCAATTCGGTGCTTTTGCTCAGGTTGGTCACGGCCAAGACCCGATCGGTCGTCAACAAAGACACCGCAAAGGGATTTTCCGCGACCGGAAACCCTGTCCCCAACACTGAGGGGTATTGGTCGGTTAAAAATTCCGCCACACAGGTGGCCGTTAGCTGCGGTTCGTCCCGGGTGTAAATGGCGCAGCGGCTGGCCCCAAAGGTCTCGCCAATGGCGATCGCCGCCCGCAGGAAAATCTGCTCGCCGGGGGACTTTTCCCGGATTTCCCGCACGATTTTGCCCAACAACAATTCCCGTTGGTACTGCCGCTGCAATTCCAATTGGGCGGTTTTGCGATCGGTGATGTCGCTGAGGGTGCCCGCCAACCGCAGGGGTTGCCCCCGGCGATCGCGCGCCACCACTTTGCCCTGTTGGCGTACCCACCGCCAGGTACCGTCGCCATGGCGATGGGGTATTCGGCGGTCCAGGTGTCCCTGGCCCCGGCCAGGTGGGCATAAAAGGCTTTGACCAACCGCACCCGATAGTGGGGATGCACCCGCGCCAACCATTCACAGGGGGTTAAGGTGGTGCTCAGACCCACCATCGCCAAACTGTGGGGATGCAAGTACAGGCGATCGGGCAGCCCCCAATCCCACAACCCGTCGCCGCTCCCCGCCAAGGCCAACCGCAACCGCTCGCTGGTCTGCATGGCCACTTCTTCCATTTCTTTGCGCGCCGTGACATCGCGGGCCACCGTCACCACCGCCGGCCGGCGATCGCCCCCTTCAGTTACCCCGGTAAACTGCGCTTCGAGCCACAAATAGCTGCCGTCTTGCTTTTGAAACCGAAAACACACTTGGCTGTGCAACGATTGTCCCTGGGTCAATTGGGCCTGCAAAACTTGCCAGGTGAGGACGACCGTCCGCCGATCCTGGGGATGCACCCAACGCCACAGCTTGCCCCGGAGGTGTGCCCATCCCAACAGCCGTGGGCCGGCGGGCGAAGCGTATTGCAACTCCCCCGCTGGGTTCAACAACGCAATGATGTCGGTGGCATAGTCCGCCAACAATCGGTAGTGGGCTTCCCGCTCCCGGAGCGCCACCAGTTGCCGCTGCCGCTCGGTGCGATCGACCACCCGCCCCAGGGTTCCCTGGTATTTGCCCTGGCGATCGAACAACGGCGTAACCATGACAACAGTTTGCAAAAGCTCCCCATCCCGGCGCCGAAATTGCAGGTATCCCCCGGCTTCCGCCGGCCCGACGGTGGCCTCCACTTGCGGCGATAGGCTCTCGGAGCCGGCCACCCAGCCCTCCAGGAATTTGCCCCGCAAAGCACTGGGCTCTTCCCCCAACATCTCGGCAAACTTGCGGTTGACAAAGGTCAAAATACCGTCTTCGTCGATCGCCCAAATGCCTTCGGCTTCGGTTTCTGCGATGTAGCTGTACCACTCGCCGGATCCCTCTGGCACCGGATCGCTCCCCGATCCCAAATACCGATTTTGCGGATACGATGGGTGCTTAGCCCCGGTGGATTCTGGCAATTCCGAGTTTTGTCTAACCATAGAACCTTTCCAGAAAGCGTCGCCACTTTCTGTTTCCCCCATGCGATTGCGATTGGGTTGGTGTGTCAAGGTACTACAACCTGCAAAGCCTCCTTTTTATATCCTAACGGGA
>JAAUUG010000276.1 GCA_012031195.1 Oscillatoriales cyanobacterium SM2_1_8 | reverse complement strand
ACAACACCTTGACCGGAGACATCGGCAACGATGTATTTGTGGTGCGGACAACGGGCAGTTTTGACACCATCACGGATTTTGAGGATGGTGCAGACCGGATTCGGACGGTGCCGACCACAACCTTCAGCGCGGCTGTGGGTACCAGCTTCTTGAATGCGACGCAGGATGGAGCGGACACGGTGTTATCGGTGAATGGGGTGAACATCGCCCGGTTGCTGAACTTTACCGCCGGCAACTTCAGCGGTGCCGACTTGATTTAGACGGATCTTCCGGAAGGGTGGCGGAGCAAGAGCCTGCTGTGTCCTGAGGTTCTTGCCCCACCATGGGTTGATATTTGGGCTGGGGGCTTCGACCTGAGCCCAGCGAAACAGTGAGTTTATAGGGACGAGAGAATGCTGCAGAGTAAGATTGCCCACAAGTCCAGAGACAGCCAACGGCTTTGGTTGCTACATCGGAGTGCTCGGTGCTTAGGGCGTTGATTTGGTCTAGCAACACTTGACCATTAGTGGGGCGATCGGCAGGGCGGTTCTCGACATAGTGGCAGGACTTGCAGATAAAGAGGGTGGATTTTTGGCATGGATTTAGGTCGGATTGAAAAGGTATAATGAGATAAAAATACAGAAACCGCGGCATGAAAACTACATTAACTTTGAATGAGCTTCTTGAGATTGTTGACCACTGCTCCGTGAATGCTCAGGAAATGATTTTAGAGTTAATCTCCAAAAGAGTTGCTTTGAGAAAGAGAAGCGAAATTGCTTCCAACATTGCTCAAGCGAAAAAAGATTAGGAAACTGGAAATGTCTTTCGAGGATCGGTTGCTGAGATTATTGCTGACTTGAGGTCATGAAAACTTTTGTTTTTGAACCAAGTTTTAAGAGAGCTTTTAAGGCTTTGACTCGACGCAATCCAGAGATTGAACATTTGATTGCCGAAACATTAAATCTACTAACAGAGGATCCATTTGCACCACAATTGAAATCTCATAAACTTAAAGGTGATTTTTCAGGTGCTTGGGCGTGCAAAGTCTTATAAAACTGTAGAATCATCTTTGGTTTTGAGAAAGGTGACGATATTTTAATAATTGATATTGGATTCCATGACGAAGTTTATTGATGCGATCGCCCTCTATCTTACCCACACACCGCCGGAATCTTGGCAATGCTGATAGCTTGCAACGCCTCAGGAAACTGCTTCCACGGGATATCCTTTGTGTTGCTCTGTCTGAGTAGAGTTTGCCAAACTGAAGAAGCGTAGAAGTCGCACTTTTATAGCTGTGAATAACTTAGTGCTGTGAATAACTTAGTTAGGACGGGGCGCAGCCCCCACCCCCCCTTTTCTTGCGGTGTCCGAACCTACCCGAATATAGCTATAAATGACGGCGATCGCCCTTACAATGGGTAGGCCTGTGCACGCCGGAAGTATGCTCACCCTCTACGACACCACCCTACGGGACGGAATGCAAGCCGAGGGATTTGCGCTGTCGGTAGCCGACAAATTGCGGGTGGCCCGTCGCCTCGATCAACTGGGCATTCGGTTTGTGGAGGGGGGGTGGCCCGGCGCCAACCCCAAGGATGAGGAGTTTTTCCGCCAAGTGCGAGGGATGGACTTGACCCAAGCCAAAGTGGTAGCCTTCTGTGCCACCAGACGGGCCGGACGCCCCGCCGCCCAAGACCCGATGCTGGCCCCCGTCGTGGCCGCCGGTACCCAGTGGGTGACGGTCTTCGGCAAATCCTGGGATCTGCAGGTTACGGAGGGGTTGCGCACCACGGCGGCCGAAAATTTGGCCATGATTGCCGACACGATCGCCCACCTGCGGGAACAGGGCAAACGGGTGCTCTACGATGCCGAACACTGGTTTGATGGGTTCCACAGCGATCGCGATTTTGCCTTGGCCACCCTGCGGGCCGCCCAGCAGACGGGGGCGGAATGGCTGGTATTGTGCGACACCAATGGCGGCACCTTGCCCCACGATGTCGCGGCGATGGTGGCGGCCGTAAAACAGGAATTTCCCGATGCGGCTTTGGGGATTCACACCCACAACGACAGCGGGGTAGCGGAAGCCAACGCGATCGCGGCGGTGCAGGCGGGCGTCACCATGGTGCAAGGAACCCTGAACGGCTACGGCGAGCGGTGCGGCAACGCCAACCTGTGCACCCTGATTCCCAACCTGCAACTCAAAATGGGATTGCCCTGCGTCCCCGCCAGCGCCCTGGGCCAACTCACGGCGATCGCCCGGGAAGTGAGCGAACTGGCCAACGTGGCCCCCAACGAACGCGCCCCCTACATCGGTCTTTCCGCATTTGCCCACAAAGGCGGCGTCCACGTCAGCGCTGTGCAACGCAACCCCCGCACCTACGAGCACATTCCTCCGGAAACCGTGGGCAACCATCGGCGGATTGTGGTCTCGGATCAATCCGGCCTCAGCAACGTGCTGGCCAAAGCGCAAGATTTTGGGTTGGTGTTGGCAAAAGGCGATCCCGCCAGCCAAATTCTGTTGCAACGGCTCAAGGAGTTGGAACACTTGGGATATCAGTTTGAGGCGGCCGAAGCCAGTTTTGAATTGTTGATGCGGGAGGCTTTGGGACTCCGACCCCGATTCTTTCAGTTGGCCGGGTTTCAGGTGCACTACGACGCCGACGATCGCGGTCGGTTGTTGGCTTTGGCTACGGTCAAGTTGGTGGTCAAAGGCGAAACCCAGCTCACCGCCGCCGAAGGGAACGGCCCCGTTGCCGCCCTCGATGCCGCCCTGCGCAAAGCCCTGGAAGTGTTCTACCCGGCGATCGCCCGTTTTCACCTGGCGGATTACAAAGTGCGGATTTTGAACGGCGATCGCGGCACCGCCGCCAATACCCGCGTCCTGATTGAATCCAGCAACGGAGAGCAGCGATGGAGCACCGTCGGCGTGTCCGAAAACATCATTGCCGCCTCCTACCAAGCCCTGGTCGAGGGATTGGAATACGGTTTGATGTTGGCGCAAGTACCTGGATTGTGATATGGCTACCTTCCTCAGAGAACTCAACCCTTCCCAACAAAAAGCGGCGGCCCATGTCAGCGGGCCCCTGTTGGTGGTCGCCGGAGCCGGTTCCGGCAAAACCCGTACCCTCACCTACCGCATTGCCCACCTGCTGTTGGAGCGGAACGTCGAGCCGGACAACATTTTGGCGGTGACCTTCACCAACAAAGCCGCCCGCGAAATGAAGGAACGGCTGGAAGCCCTCCTGGCCCGGGAAGCTGCCCTAGCCCAATTCGGTCGGTTGTGGGACGACCTCGGGCCTTTTGAACAAAAAAACCTGCGATCGCGCATTTACCGAGAATACACCAAACACCTTTGGATTGGCACTTTTCACAGTTTGTGTGCCCGGATGCTGCGCTACGACGTGGACAAATTTACGTCTCCCCAGGGCCATCAATGGCAA
This sequence comes from Oscillatoriales cyanobacterium SM2_1_8, assembly GCA_012031195.1. Classification (GTDB taxonomy): domain Bacteria; phylum Cyanobacteriota; class Cyanobacteriia; order Pseudanabaenales; family Pseudanabaenaceae; genus UBA8156. The sequence goes on along the minus strand of JAAUUG010000276.1, from coordinate 598 downwards.
AAGAATTTCTCTATCTTGGACGAAAGCGATGCCCAAGCCCTGATCAAAGAAGTGGTGATTCAGGAATTGGGGTTGGATGACAAGCGCTTCCCCCCGAAAACCGTGCGCTACGCCATCAGCAACGCCAAAAACCGGGGTTGGTTTCCCGACAAGCTGGCCCAAGAAGAGCCGGGGATGCGGGGGCGTCAGCAAGCCAAAGCCTACGAACGCTATCAAGCCCGTTTGGCCGCCAACAACGCCCTGGATTTCGACGATCTCATTTTGCTGCCGGTGCAATTGTTTCGGCAGCGGCCGGAAATTCTCAACTACTGGCACCAACGGTTTCCGCACATCCTAGTGGATGAATATCAGGATACCAACCGGACCCAATACGATCTGATTCGGCTGTTGGCCACCAACGGTTCAGTGGAAGCACCCAACTGGGAAGGGCGATCGGTCTTTGCGGTGGGAGATGCCGACCAGTCGATTTATTCGTTTCGGCTGGCGGATTTCACCATTTTGTTGGAATTTCAGCAGGCTTTTGGCGACGGGTTGCCGGACGAGCGCACCCAAACCCTGGTCAAACTCGAAGAAAACTACCGTTCGGTCGCCAACATCC
>JAAUUG010000275.1 GCA_012031195.1 Oscillatoriales cyanobacterium SM2_1_8 | reverse complement strand
ACCGCTGCATTTATCCATGTCGAAACCAACCCGGCCTTCAGCGGTTTCCGGCAGCGGCGCTACTTTCGGGGGGATGGGGAATCCACGGAAACCTGCGGGAAATCACGGTGCCGGTGGTGCGGTTGGACGATGCGATTCCGGCCACCGTCAAAATTGCCTGGATCAAAATCGATGTGGAGGGGGGAGAGCAGCAAGTTTTGGCCGGAGCCACCGGGTTGCTGAAGCGCGATCGCCCCTACGTGGTGTTTGAGCACGGGCTGGGGGCCGCCGATTGTTACGGCACCACCCCCGAAACCATTTGGGATTTGTTCACCGAATGCACCTTGGCGGTCTCCACCCTGGAACGTTGGCTCGAAGGGAAAGCGGCTTTGGATCGAGAAGGCTTCCGCCAAGCGTTTTACAGCGGTGAATACTATTTCTTGGCCTATCCGGCTCCCATCTGGCAGGTGTTGGATCGGCAAGTGGCCACCCTGCAGGGACGGCTGGACACCGTGGCGCGGCAACACGCTTTGGAGCGGCAGGTATCGTCCCGGTTGCAACAAGAAATCGCCGCCATGGCCTCGTCCAAATTCTGGCAAGCCCGGGAACTCTGGTTTCGGCTGAAAAAAAACTGCCTCTTGGGTGAGGTCGCTCCCGGCCCCTCCGCCCCAACCGCGGGCTTTGTTGCCGGCCGCCACGGTCTCTTGGGAACCCTTTGCCCTGGCCACGGGGAGCCCCCCCCGAATTTCGATTGTGGTGCCCTGTTTCAACCAGGTGGCCGCAACCTTTGCCTGCCTGCGATCTCTGCAAACGGAACTGAACGCCGATTTGCCCTGCGAAGTGTTGGTGGCCGACGACGGTTCCCAGGACGAAACGGCGGCTTTGGTATCTCAGATTGGGGGGGTACGCTACGGGGTGAATGCCGAGAACTTGGGTTTTTTGCGGAACGTCAACCGGGCGGTGGCACGGGCGCGGGGGAATGGGTTTTGCTGCTGAACAACGATGTGGAGGTGTTGCCGGGATGGTTGCCGAGCCTGTGGAGCGCCATCACGCCAACCACCGGGGCCGTCGTGAGTCAACTGGTGTATCCCAACGGGCGCCTGCAGGAAGCCGGAGGAATTTTGTGGCGGGATGGGCGGGCCACCAATTTTGGGCGGGGGGATGACCCCCAAAAGCCGGAATATCAATTTGTGCGGCCCGTGGATTACGGCTCCGCCGCCAGCCTCTTGGTTCGGCGATCGCTGTGGGAGGCGATTGGCGGTTTTGACGAAATCTATGCCCCGGCCTACTACGAGGATGCGGATTTGGCCATGGCCCTCCGGCAGCGGGGTTACCAAGTCCTGTACCAACCCCGCTCGGTGGCGGTGCATCGGGAGGGAACCACCCTGGGTACCGATCTCCGGGTCGGTGGCAAAAGCCATCAAGCCCTCAATCGGTGGCGCTTTGCCGTGAAGTGGGCCTCGGCTCTGCAATCCCATTATTTGCCGGAAGAAGCGGGCGATCGCCTGGCCTCCCGTCGCCTGCAGGGGAAAACCTTGCCGTTGGCCGATCGGATGCCGGTGCGCTGGGATCAATTTCAAGCTTGGCAAGAAGAGGGCTATGCTTTGTCCCTGTGGTTGCCGGACAGCCCCGCCGCCGATCGCGATCGTTTGCAACAATTGGGGGTGGAAGTGCTCCCCACCGCCCGGGAATTTACCCGTTGCCTATCGTGCTGTTTTCCAACCTGAGCCAAGCCCTACGCCAAAGCTGGCCACGATGGGTTGCTTTGTCCCTGCCCAAGAAGCAACGGCAGGGGGCGATCCGGCTGGCGGTTATCCTCGTGACGACGGCGGCCCTGTTGGGATTGCGGCAAGTTGGTGCTTTCGCCCGCCTCGAATTGGCGGCGTTGGATGCCCTGTTTCGCAGCCGGCCGCCCGAAGAGCCCGATCCCCGCGTCCTGTTGGTGGCGATCGACGAAGCCAGCATCCAAACCCTCCAACGTTGGCCCTGGAGCGACGGCATCTTTGCCGATCTGGTCGCCAAAATTGCCGCCGGTCGGCCGGCCGCCATCGGCTTGGACAAGTATTTTGACATTCCCACCGGCGAGGGCTGCCAACCCCTGCCCGCCGCCAACTGCCCCGATCGCCAACGGTTGCAGCAAGCGATCAACCAAGCTGCCAACGTCGTCGCGGTGAGTTTTTTGGCGATCCGTCCCCAAGACAGTGCCGTCCCGTTTCCGGCCGACTTCACCAACGCCTGGGATGGTTTCTCCAATTTGCCCATCGATGGCGGCGGCGTGGTGCGGCGAGCGCTGCTGGCGGCCGACTACGGTTCCTTTGGGCTGACGCTGGCCAACCTCTATTTGCAACACCGGGGGCTGGGGCCCTACATCCTGGAGGGCGATCGCCTGCGCAGCGGTACCGTGGCCGTACCCCGATTCACCGCCAACTTTGGGGCTTACCACCAAGAAGACGATGCCGGTTATCAAACCCTGATTTTTTTTCGGGGGGCCGGGCACCTTTCGGCAAATTGCCGCCGCCGATGTCCTGCAGGGCAAAATTGACCCCAACCTCTTTCGCGATCGCATCGTGTTGGTGGGGGGCGATGGCCCCCAGCGTCAAGGATAACTTTCCTACCCCCTACGAAACGGAAGGGCAAACCATGTACGGGGTCGAAGTGCACGCCAACATTGTCAGCCAGTTGGTGGCGGCGGCCATCGATCGCCGTCCTTTGGTGCAAGTCTGGCCGGAGTTTTGGGAAGGGGTATGGTTGGGGGCGTGGGCTCTGGTGGGCGGCATCACGGCCCTCACCACCAGCAAAGTACAGCAAAAACTGTTGGGGCTATTCCTGATGGTGACCCTGGCCGGCGGCAGCGCCGTGGTGTTGTTTTGGGCGGGCTGGTGGGTGCCCACCTCGGCGGCCATCTTGGGGGCTGTGCTCACCCATGGCTTTGTCGTGGCTTGTGAACTCTCCCAAGAGCAGGCTGATCGCTCGGTATTGATGCGGCTATTTGCCCAACACGTCTCCCGCGAACTGGCCGAAAACATTTGGCAAAACCGCGAATCGTTTTTGAGCGAAGGGCGCATCGTCGGTCGCGAAATGTTTGTAACGGTGCTGTTTACGGACATGCGCAACTTCAGCACCGCCGCTGAAATGCAACAGCCCCACGAAACCTTGGACTGGCTCAACACGTATTTGGGGGCGATCGCCGAAGAAGTGATTGCCCAGGGGGGCATGGTGGACAAATACATTGGCGATGCGGTCATGGCGGTTTTTGGGGTGCCCATTCCTTCCACCACCGAAGCGGAATGGCGACGGGATGCCCGCCGAGCGGTAACCGCGGCGATCGAAATGGCCCACAAATTGGATCGCCTTAGCCGCACCTGGATCGCCCAAGGTTTGCCCGAAACCGTCACCGGCATCGGCATCAACTCTGGCCGGGTGATCGCCGGCAGTTTGGGGAGCGCCGAACGCTTGGAATACTCCTCAATTGGCGATGCCGTCAACGTGGCCGCCCGCCTGGAAAGCCTGAACAAAGAAGTGGATGGGGGCCCCTGCACATCCTGATCAGCGAAGATACCTACCGCCTCCTGGGCGATGGTTTTCAGGTGGAACTGGCTGGCCATTGCCGCCTCAAGGGCCGCACCACCGAAACCGTGGTCTATCGAGTCCTGGGCCACACCCCTGCTGTGTCTGCACCTTCTGCTTTGCCCAGCCCTCCATACCCCAAGAAACCCCATCCCAACCTTTCTGGGATTGACGCGCCTGCCCAAAGTGTTGGGCTTTTGCGAGAAGTGCTCAACGCCTTACGGCATCAGAGGTAGAAACACCAACCACCCCAACAAAGGCGTGCCGTTGATTGGCAGCCGTGCTCAACGCCTTACGGCATCAGAGGTAGAAACACCTAGCCAAGTTGGGTTGGGTGCCTGGCGCGGAGAAGTGCTTCAACGCCTTACGGCATCAGAGGTAGAAAACACCGTACCTGCGGCGATTTTTTGTTACTCGCCTGATGTGCTCAACGCCTACGCATCAGAGGTAGAAACACACGACTGCATTCGCACGCGGTCTTTTGGGGAGCGTGCTCAAC
>JAAUUG010000274.1 GCA_012031195.1 Oscillatoriales cyanobacterium SM2_1_8 | reverse complement strand
GGGCATTGCCCCGGGTAATACCAAGACTCGGAGCGGTTGGGATCGATGCTCAGGCTCGGTCGAACGATTCGATCGCCTCCCGAAATTGCCCCCGTTTCACCAAAACAATCCCCTGGCTGTGCCAAAACGTGCCCGTGTCCCGCTCGTCCGCAAACCGGAGATTGGTGGCTACCGGTACCGTCATGGCCGTATCGTCGCCGTCGGCAGCTTCTTCTTCGCCGTCTTCAGGAAACAATTCTTCAAACAACTGCGGATCCATGCCGAAGCCGGTAAACCATTCCGCCCATTGTATCGCCCTCCGGTTGCCCCAACTAGGCAGGAACGGGTTCCACGGCGGGACGTTGCCACAAAAACAAGCTGCTGCCGGCACTCACCAAAAAACGCCCCCGCCAGGTGCCAAGGGCTGAGGGGAAAGCCGGCGATCGCCGCCACCAGGGCCGTCAACAGGGGGATGCTCCCTCCGGCAAAGGCGGCCGGTTTGCGCCCCAACCACTTGCCCCCCAACTCAAAGAGGGCGTGGCCCAAAGCCGTCAGCAGGGCCGCCGTCGCCATCCAACCCAACGCCATGGGGGTCAACCGCGACCAAGCAGGCACCGTGAAGGGGAGGGCCCCCATCGCCAAAACCAGGGTGCCCAAGGCGATCCAAGCCTGAAACACCGCTGGGGCCACATGCCGGTAGCTCACCTTCGCCACGATCGCCAAGCTAGCAAAACTGATGGCCGCCAAACCGGCCGCCACCATGCCGCCCCACAACCAGGGAATGCTGACCAAACCCACCCCAAACCCCACCAGCCAGAGGGGGGGCAACGATCGCCGCTCCAGGCCCAACAACGCCTGCTCCATCAACGCCGCCAACATGGGATAGAGGTAAAACCAGGCCGTGGCCGCCGGTGGGGACAGGGTGCCCAGGGCTCCCCAAAAACTGACCAGGCTGACAAATTGCAAAATGGCCCCGGCGATCGCCAACCGCAGCAAGCGACGATCGGCCCGTTGCGGCGATCGCCACAGCCGCCCGGCCTCGAAACCTGGACGCAGCCCCCGGGCCCGCGCCAATCCCCACAACAACGGCCAAAGGAAGGCCGTCCGCACCGCCAACACCAACAAAATGCCCGCCCCGTCCGCCGGCACCCATCCGCCCACATCCCACCGATTGGGCTGCAACACCAACGCGATCGCCACGTTGCTGCCGGCCAACCCCAAGGCGGCCCCCAGGGCCAATCCCCACCCCCGCCACCCACGCCGCGCCGGCCGGGCTTGCACCACCGTCGGCATCGTGCTGGCCAAAGGCATTTCGGGGGGGGATGGCGGCGACCCGCTGCCCGGCAAGGTTTCCACCCGCTGCCATTCCTGGGTCAATTTTTGCACCAACGCCGCCAACAACATTTCCCCCTGCAACCGTTGGTTGTGCATCCGCTGCACCTGGCCGTCCAAATCCCGCTGGTAACTGTCCACATCCCGTTGCAAGGTCTGAAACGCCGTCCGCAACGTGTCGTCCAAACTCAACAACAGGCGATCGATGTCCGCCCCATACCGCCCCAAGGCCTGCCCTTCCTGTTGCTCCCAATCCCGACGCAAATGAAAGGCGATCGCCGTCGCCAGTTCGGCGATCCATTGTTGGCGCAGGATCTCGCTTTGGTTCAGGCTCTCACCCACCCACATTTGCGCCTCCAACTCGCGGTACCGAGCCTGCAACCGCTCAATGTCTTCGAGGAGGGCCCCCCGCTTGCCTGCAGGGCCACAATTTCCCGCCCCAATTTGGCCAAGACATTGGTGCGCAAATCGGTCAAATTTTGCCGGATGTTGGCCAATTCCCGCTCGCATTCCCGCGCCGATGACGACATAACTTAAACTTCTTCCTTGCGACCGTGGTTCGCGTGCTCATGAAATACCACACTTTGCCTGGGCTGTATTGCCGATAACCGAAGTTCCGCCCGGTGACAACGGTTGTGGTATGGTGGCCCCAGTTTTTCGGCATTCGCCCATGGCCGTACAACCCCAGAAAGTCGCGGTCTGGATCGTCCCAATTGTGCTGGCTTGGTTCGGGGCCAACACGCTGAAGGCGCTGCCGTTTTTCTACGTGACCGGCCGGGGGAAGCCGCCGTGGTGTTCAATACTTTCGCAGGCTTGCAGTTGGGGCGAATTTTGATGCCGGGGGCGACGTTTTTGGTGCCGGGGGTGGAACAAGCCGTAGCCTACGACGTGCGCACCCGCGTTTGGGAATTTACCAACCTGGCCTCCCCCCGCAAAGCTAGTGGGGCGATTGCCGTGATTGCCAGCGATGGCCAATCGTTTACCTTGGACGCCAACGTGGTGCTCCGGCCCAACCCCGAAACCCTGGATGAACTCCATGCCCGTCTCGGCGAAAATTATTTGACCACGGCGGTGGTGCCGGTGGTGCGCTCCAAGCTGCGGGACGTGTCGGCCCGGTTCAAATCCGAAGACTTCTATCGCCAAGAAAAACGTCGAGAAATTGAGCAAGAAGCTACGGACTTGATGAACCAGGAAATGCCGATGGTGGAACGCAACGGCACCAAAACCCCCTTGATTTTGATCGAAGGGGTTTTGCTCGAAACCGCCAATTTCCCCGAGGCGCTCAAGGCGTCGATCGAGAAAAAACAAGTGGCCGCCATTTTGGCCCAGACCGCCGGCGTCAAGGCCCAAATTCAAGCCAAAGAAACGGAGCGGGTGCTGATTTTGGCCAAGGCCGAAGAGCGGGCGATCGAACTGAAGGGGCGCGCCGCCGCCTTGGGGGCCCAACTCGCCGATTTGTTGTTTTACGAACGTTTGCAGGCCCGGATCGCGGCTGCCCAAGCGGCCAAACAGCCGTCGCCGCTGAGAATTGTGCGCATCGAAGGCGACTCCACCGTATTTTTGAACCTTGACCCCCAGCAGGCGGCCCTAACCCGCCGGGCCCCCTAACCCAAACCGCAGGCCGCCATCGCCGCCAACACCTTGCCAACGCTTTCGGCCACGGTTTCGCGATCGGTGCAACACACCACGTCCGGCGCGAGGGGCGGTTCATAGGGATCGTCAATGCCGGTAAACCCCTGGATCAGACCGGCCCGCGCCCGCCGGTACAATCCCTTCACATCCCGTTGTTCGCAAACCGCCAGCGGGGCTTGGACATACACTTCCACAAACGGCGACCCCAATGCCCTCACCTCCTGCCGAACCGTTTGGTAAGGGCTGATCACGGCGGCGATCGCCACCACGCCGTTGCGGGCCAACAGGTGGCACACAAAACCCACCCGGCGCACATTGGTATCCCGATCCTCTTTGCTAAACCCCAAACCCTTGGATAAATTGGTCCGAATCACATCGCCATCCAGCAATTCCACCCGCCGCCCCTGGGCCCGCAAAGTTGCGTACACCGCTTGGGCGATCGTGGTTTTGCCCGCCCCACTTAGCCCCGTCAACCAGACAATGCCCCCCACTGCTTCGTTCAACGCTGTTCCATCCATAATTTGCGGCGAATTATCCTAACAGGCCAAGGCCCCGCCCGGTGTACCCTAAAGAAAAGACATCCCAAATTTATGGATAGAAGCCAAGCCCTGCAAGGTCAAACGGCGATCGTGACGGGGTCCACCCGTGGCATTGGCCGAGCCGTCGCCCTGGCCCTGGCCGAACGGGGGGTCACCGTCGGGGCGATCGCCCGCCAGCCCGGAAGCATTTTGACCGAATTGAGCCACGCCGGCACCCCCGGCAAATTTTATGGCATGGACTTTGCCCAGATCGGCACCTTGGAAAGCCAAATGGGCGCGGTGCTGGAGGATTTTGGGGCGCCGGGGATTGTGGTGTTCAACGCGGGCATGGCGTTGGTGGCCAACCTCACCGCAACCTCCCTGGGGGATTGGCAACGGGTTTTTGATTTGAACGTGCACAGCGTTTTTGCCAGCCTGCGGGCGATCGTGCCGGCCCTGCGATCGCGGGGCGGTCACATTGTGTTTGTGGGCTCCATTGCCTCCAAACAAGCCTTTCCCGGGTGGGGAGCCTACTGCGCCAGCAAATTCGCCCTGTTGGCCCTGGCCAAACCTTGGCGGCCGAAGAGCGCCCCACTCCGGCC
>JAAUUG010000273.1 GCA_012031195.1 Oscillatoriales cyanobacterium SM2_1_8 | reverse complement strand
GGTCGGGTTCTCGGCTTCCGGTTTCTAGCCGTGGATTTTCCCGAGGTGGTTTTGCGGAGAACGTGCGCTCCCAAGCGCTTCAATCCTTCCCCCACCTGCCTGCACTAATCAGAATCGGCATTTTTGAACAGGCTCAGCAGCGGGAAACAGGCCCCAAAACAGGAAGCGATCGCCGCCACGCCGCCAAAAATGGGCGGTGCTTGCACCGTCGTCACCACCGCATCCGCCGCCATCGGCAGCGTTACCAGCAGGACACAGGACATCCCCAATCGCACAACTAGCTTTTCCAACACGGTCATTTTTTCCTCCACCGATAACTTGGGGCACCGATAATTTGGGCTGGCTCGGGTTTGCTTGGGTTTGTTCTCAGATTAGAAACCTATCCTTGAAAAAATAGTATATTTGGACACAAATTTTTAATACAAATTGTGCATTAAGCCCCCTTTGGGGAATTGCCTATAATGATGTCAACGGGTCAAACGTAGACTGGACATGCACCCAACCGATCCCAACCGATTTACCGAAAAAATGTGGGCGGCGATCGTCCAATCCCAGGAAGTAGCCCGGCAAGCCCAACAGCAAGAGTTGAACGTTGAGCATCTGGTGGTGGTGCTTTGGGAGCAACCCAGCCTGTTTCGCGACGTGTTGCAGGGGTGCGGGGTAGACGGCCCCAAATTCTTAAAACAAGTGGAAGATTTTGGGCGATCGCAGCCCAAGGTGGCCCAAGCGGACTCGTTGTACCTGGGGCGGGCCTTGGATGTGTGGTTGGATCGGGCGGAGGCGTTGCGATCGCAGTGGGGCGATCGATACCTGGCAATGGAGCATTTGCTGGCGTTGTGGCCCGAAGAAGAACGGTTGGGGCGGCGGCTGTGCCGACTGTGGGGCATCGAGCGGGGGGCTTTGGAGAGCGCCATCCAAAAATTGCGGGGGAGCCAAACTGTGCAGGATCGGGCGCCGGAGAGCAAGTATGCGGCCCTGGAGAAATACGGGCGGGATTTGACGGCGGCGGCGGCGGCGGGGAAGCTCGATCCCACCATTGGCCGCGACGAAGAGATGCGGCGGGTGATTCAGGTGTTGTCGCGGCGCACCAAAAACAATCCGGTGTTGATTGGGGAACCCGGCGTGGGCAAAACGGCGATCGTGGAGGGTTTGGCCCGGCGGATTGTGGAAGGGGACGTGCCAGAATCCTTGCAGGGGCGGCAATTGGTGGCTTTGGATCTGGGGAGCTTGGTGGCGGGGGCCAAGTACCGGGGGGAATTTGAAGAGCGGCTCAAAGCGGTGCTGAAGGAGGTGTTGGGGGCCAATGGCGGCATTATTTTGTTTGTCGACGAGTTGCATACGGTGGTGGGGGCTGGGGCTCCCCAGGGCACGATGGATGCCAGCAACCTGCTCAAGCCGCTGTTGGCCCGGGGGGAACTGCGGTGCATTGGGGCCACCACCCTCGACGAATACCGGCAACACATCGAAAAGGATGCGGCCCTGGAGCGGCGCTTTCAGCAGGTGTATGTGGCTCCCCCCACGGTCACCGACACCATTTCGATTTTGCGGGGGCTGAAGGAGCGCTACGAGGTGCACCACGGGGTGCGCATTGCCGATGGGGCCCTGATTGCCGCGGCGACCCTATCCAATCGGTACATCAGCGATCGCTTTTTGCCGGACAAGGCCATTGACCTCGTGGACGAAGCGGCGGCGAAGCTGCGCATGGAAATCACCGCCAAGCCCATTGCCCTGGACGAGTTGGATCGGCGGCTGTTGCAACTGGAGATGGAGCGCTTGTCGCTGAAGCCGGACGAAGAGGCCGCTTTGGGCGATCGCCTGGAGCGCAACGGGGTGGTGACCTATCGATCGCCCGTGGCGGAGGCTACCATGGCCCGACTGGGGCAACTGGAGCGGGAAATTGGCGAAGTGCGCACCCAACAGGACGCCCTGCAAACCCGGTGGCAATCGGAGAAAGAGACCATCGACCGGGTGCGGAGGTTGAAGGGCGAAATTGACCAAATCAAACAGCAAATTGCCCAAGCGGAGCGGGAATTTGACCTGAACCGAGCCGCAGAACTGAAATACAAAACCTTGGCGGAGCAGGAAAAAGAACTCGACGAAGCCGATGTGGCCCTCGGCAAACTGCGGCAGGATCACACGGCGATTTTTCGGGAGCAGGTCACCGAAAACGACATTGCCGAGGTGGTAGCGCGGTGGACGGGGATACCGGTCACCAATTTGCTGGCCTCCGAGCGGCAAAAATTATTGACCTTGGAGACCCATTTGCACGAGCGGGTGGTGGGTCAAGAAGAAGCGGTGACGGCGGTGGCGGCGGCGATTCGGCGGGCGCGGGCCAACCTCAAGGATCCCAACCGACCCATCGGTTCCTTTTTGTTTTTGGGGCCGACGGGGGTGGGCAAAACGGAACTGGCGCGGGCATTGGCGGCTTTTCTCTTTGATGATGCAAGCGCCATGGTGCGGCTGGACATGTCGGAATACATGGAAAAGCACTCGGTCTCGCGGTTGATTGGGGCGCCCCCGGGGTATGTGGGCTACGAAGAAGGGGGGCAATTTTCCGAAGCGGTGCGGCGGCGGCCCTATTCGGTGGTGTTGTTGGACGAGATCGAAAAGGCCCATCCCGACGTGTTCAACCTGTTGTTGCAGGTTTTGGACGAAGGGCGGATCACCGATAGCCAGGGCCGTACCATCGATTGCAAAAACATCGTGGCGATCGCCACCAGCAATTTGGGCAGCGAGTTGTTGTTGAACCTCGGGGAGTCGGGGGTCGAGGAAGTGCGGGCGGGGGTGATGGCCCTGTTGCCGCAGACGTTTCGGCCGGAGTTTTTGAATCGGTTGGACGAGATAGTGTTGTTTCATCCCCTCGGGCGCGATCGCATTGCCCAGGTGGCCGCCAAGCAAATTCAGCATCTGGCGGCGCGGCTGGCTGACCAAAACATTGCGTTGACCATGACCCCTGCCGCCTATGGGCGCTTGGCGGAATTGGGGTACGACCCGCAATATGGGGCCCGGCCCCTCAAGCGGGCGATTCAACGGCATTTGGAAAACCCGTTGGCGATTTTGTTGCTGGCGGGCACCTGCAAACCGGGGGATGTTCTCACGGTGGACAACGATCCGGAGGGTACGGGCTTTTGCTTTGACACCGGCGCGGTAGCCCCCTGACCTTGACGGCCACCGGGGCGATCGCTAGGATCGCCAGACCCGTTGGGAGTTTCGATATGAACCTGTGGATTTGGCAACACGTACCCTTTGAGGGCCCCGGCGCGATCGCCGATTGGGCAACCGAGCGCGGTTTGATGCTGCGCAGCGGTTTGGCGGGTCGCGACCCCTGGCCCGCCTTGGCGACCGGCGATGGGTTGGTGGTGATGGGGGCCCCATGAACGTGGACGAAGAGGATCGGTATCCCTGGCTCCGGGAGGAAAAAGAGTGTTTGCAGGGGGCGATCGCCGCGGGCACAAGCAACTACGACCGCGACGTGTACGACCTGGGAGCGGCTGAAGCCGGCGAGCGCGTCCGTGCCAGGCTGACCGTGCACACGGGCAGCGACGTGGTGCTCGGGCTGTACGACGAGCATCAGCGGCTCATTACGATGATCGACCAGACCAGCGCCGCCAACGGCTCGGGCTCCGTCCCGGGCGTCATTGACAACGTCGCCATCGCAAACCCGATCGACGACGACACCTTCACGTTCCTCGCCCCCGCCGACGCGCTCTCGACCATCAGCGTCACGCCGCTGGGGGCATCGCCCACGCTCACGGCCCGCCTCCAGGTCCTCAACGCACAGGGGCTCCTCATCGACGAGGTGATCGCCGCCTCGCCAGAGCCCATCAGCATCAACGTCCGCGTCGACAAGGGCGAACGCTACTTCGTCGTCATCTCGGGCGAAGAGTTCCAGAGCGTCCAGACCGAGGGGGAGTACCTCCTCGAAGTCAACGGCATCCCCTTCGTCGACGACTACGCCGACATCGCCAAGTGGTTCCAGGTCGCCGGCAGCCCGTCGGACATCCTCAAGGATGAGTACGACTGGCGCGGCTTTGCCACACGCATCGGCGAGATCGAGTCCCCCGCCGACACCGACGT
>JAAUUG010000272.1 GCA_012031195.1 Oscillatoriales cyanobacterium SM2_1_8 | reverse complement strand
GCCGGCTGCCCCCACCAAAACTCAAACGCCACCGCCCCCTGCCCCAGCAACATCGCCAACCCGTCTTGGGTACGCAATCCCTGGGCCTGGGGCCAACCGCAACAACGGCGTAGGCCGGGGTTGGTACAACGTGTCGTACACGATCGCCCCCTGGGGCAATTGGGCCAAGTCTTCCGCGGTCAAAGGAGAGCGATCGACCGTCAGTCCCACCGGCGTGGCGTTCACCACCAAAGCACTGTGGGGCAACCGCTGACACAAATCCGACCACAACACCCCTTGCACCGGCTGACCCGTACGCTCCCCCAAATCCTTGACCACCCCCACCAACTTGGGTTCGTCCCGACCGGCCAACCACACGGCGCAACCGTTGGCTAAGCAGGCCACGGCGATCGCCCGGGCGGCTCCCCCCATCCCCAAAACCAACACCGGTTGCCCCGCCACAGCACTTTCCTGCAGAGGCTCCCAAAAACCCGGCACATCCGTATTCCGACCGAGCCAGCGCTCGCCCTCCCGCTTGAGGGTGTTGACCGCCCCCACCTGTTGGGCTACCCCATCCACCTCCATCACCACCGACAACGCCAGTTCTTTGTGGGGAATGGTGAGGTTTAACCCCACCAACGAAGGCAGATAACGCAACGCGGACAAAACCTCGGGCAACCGGGCCGCCGGCAGCGGCAACGGCAAATACACCGCATCCAACCCCAAGTGGGCCAAAGCGGCATTGTGCATGGCCGGCGACAACGTGTGGGCGATCGGATCCCCCAACACCGCCAGCCATTGGGTCGTGCCCCGAATCGGGCTAGCCGAACAACTCGGCATACCGCAACCCTTTCACCGTCTCGAAAAAGAACCCAGCGTTTTCCTCCGGCACGTCCGCCAAAATCCCGTGGCCCAGATTCATGATGTGTCCCCGGGGCCTGCCTCCCGCACCGTCGCCAAAATGCGATCGCGAATGAAAGGCTGAGGCCCGTACAGCACGCAGGGATCGAGGTTTCCCTGCACCGATTGGGTGCCCAACCGCCGCCGCGCCTCCGCCATCGACAACGTCCAATCCACGCTGATCACGTCCGCCCCCGATTGCCCAACAAATCGAACACCCCGGCACTGCCGCTGATGTACAAAATCAAGGGGATGTGGGGATGGGATTGCTTCACCGCTGCAAAGATTTTCTGGTGGTAGGGCAAAGCAAATGTAGCAAAATCCACCGGCGACAACTGCCCCGCCCAGGAATCAAACAACTGCACCGCCTCCGCCCCGCACGCAATCTGGTGGCGCATGTAGGCGATGATGGCGATCGCCAGCTTTCCAAAAATTGATGCAGCAAAGCCGGCTCGCGAAACGCCATGGACTTGATCACGGCGTAATCCTTCGAGCTCTTGCCCTCCACGGCATAGGCCGCCAACGTCCACGGCGCCCCCACAAACCCCAACACCGCCGATCGCCCCGCCACTTCCCGATGAATCGCCGCGAAAATTTGCCGGATGAAGGGCACCGCCGTTTCCGGGTCAAACTCCCGCAGGGCTTCGATTTGGGCCGCCGAGCGAATGGGCGGATCGATGATGGGCCCCCGACTCTCCACAATGTCGAAGGGAATGCCTAGCCCCGGCAAGGGGGTCAAAATGTCGGAAAACAAAATGGTTCCATCCGGCCGAAAAGCCCGAAACGGTTGCAGGGAAATCTCCGCCGCCAACTCTGGGTTTTCCGAGCGCTCCCGAAAGGAAGGGTGCTTCTCCCGCAACTCCCGATACACCTTCATGTAGCGCCCCGCCTGCCGCATCATCCACACCGGCGGCCGCTCGATCGCCTCGCCCCGGGCGGCCCGCACCAACAAATCGTTCTTGAGTTCGCTCTTTTCCACGAATTTCTTTGTAAAAAATAAAGTTTGTCGAAATGGTTTAGCAATCGTAAAACGTACCGCAAAATGCCGGCGGTTGTCCCCAGGAGCGCTACCCCTAACCAGGCTATTCGTTGGCCAAGTCTAGGGCGGCTTGCGCTTTTTGCAACCGGCGATCGAGGGCTTCCTGGAGCCGCACCCGCAAACTCCCCGCCAAAACCCGCTCCATGGCTTCGGTCAGGGAGACCAACAACGGCAACCAGGATTCTTCCACGGTGGGGGTCACCAAAAAAGACTGCTTGCCCAAACCGGTTTCCCCCAAAGCTGCCGTTTCGACGGCGAAGGAATCCCCCTGCTGCCGAAACACCGCGGCCACCACCACCCCCGACGGCGGCACCAAACCCCGCTCCACAAAGCCGGGGCCCACCCGCTCCGTATCAAAGCGTTGGGCCATCACCGCCACCAGGATTTTCATTTTGTAAAACCCCTGCTCGTCGATGCGCAGGGCGATCGGCAATTCGCCATCCATGCCGATGCGATCGTCGTTGGCGGTCAAGGCAAAAATGCGATCGCGGGGGGCCTCCAAAAAGCCCTGCAGCTTTTGCAAAGCTGGCGCGCAAACCGAATGTGGCTTTCGGCATAGTCGTAACTCTGCCGGTAGTCTTCGCTGACCAATTGCACCAGCTTCTGAAAGCGCGACATAAAATCTCCCCAACGGTTAAGGTTATCCTACGATCGATCCAACCGTTTGCCTGCGGATAGGTTTTGGGTCGGCCCTAGCCCTTACGATCCCCTGATTTTTTGGGCTTTTGGGTGGGCCGCTTTTGGTTGCTGGACACCCGGGGATCAACCCGTGCCGCTAGACGTTCCCGATCGCGGCGATCGCGCCAGTCGCTGTAGGTGAGGTAGCCTACCCCTGCGGTGACCGCCCCCAGCAAAACCACCGCCAACCCAAAAAATAGCCCCGCCAAACCGGTGGCTACATTTCCCAATTCCCCGTTCCCCATCACCCTAGAGACCGTTCCGCGCCCACACCACAAAGGCGATCGACATCGTAAACACCGCCAACAGGCCCACCCAGCCCAACGTTAGGATATCCATTTTTTATTGAGTGTTGCGTATAAATCCTACTGATAATATCACCCCTGCGGCCCCCTACAATGGCGGGGTATGGCACTGGAGAACCTATGGCTACCCTCAAAACCTTTCTGGAAGATGGACACCGGCTCGGCTTGTTGCGATTGATTGTCACCAGCGAGGCGGCGGTCCTGGAGGTCAAGGGCACCCTGGAGAAGTTGTACTATGCCGAGTTGCCGGGGAAAGGGCGCTACGCCAACCGCCACGAAGACTTGTTCGAGTTTCATTTGAACATGGACAAAATCGCCCAAGTGCGGTTTGAGCAGGGGGAGGCGAAACGGGGGAATTTTCCCACCTATGCCATTCGCTTTTTGAACGACCAAGCCCAACCCCAACTCAGCGCATTTTTGCAGTGGGGGAAGCCCGGCGAATATGCCCCCGGTCAAGTGGAAGCCTGGCACACCCTGCGGGATACCTACGGCGAGACTTGGGAGCCGGAACCCCTTCCCGCTGAACCCAACCCAGAACCCAGCGTCCCCCAGGGATAACCTCCAATCGCATCAAACCGAGTTGGCTACCGTGGGGTGCTCGGCTAGCCAGCGGGTCAACTCGGCGGGGCTGTGCCAATCCAACAGGGCTTCGGCCAATTCTTCCAGTTGGGCCAAAGGCAGTGCCAAAATTTGTTGTTGCTGCTGGGGGGCGATCGCGCCCAACCGGCGGTGCAGCAGCCGCAACACCAATTCCGTTCCCTCTGCCTGCCGACCTTCCTGATACACCCGAGTTTCCCGCAAATCCCCTAAAGCAAACATCCGTGCAATCTCCTCCCGACTTTGCTTGGGATACCGATACACCAACGGTGTCTCCAACCACTCCATAGTCATTTTAATTAAAATTGACACGGTTTTTTCTTGCCCAACGAAAGTCCAATAGAGCCATTGTCGGGGGCTTCGCCCCTGCGACCCGACTTGTTTTGTCTCGTCGCTATGCAAAACAGCTATAACACCCGTTCCCGTAGCGCGGTTTCCATCCCCTGGGTCTGTTGCTGCAAGACCCTCACCCGCGCTTTCACTTCCGCTTCGGGCACCACCACCAACTGCAGCAAAACCCCGCCCCAAGAGGTCTCCTCCGGTACCCACTCCTCCAGGTACACCCGATGCAACCACCCCGCCGCCACTTGGGGTTGGTAGA
>JAAUUG010000271.1 GCA_012031195.1 Oscillatoriales cyanobacterium SM2_1_8 | reverse complement strand
CAAAGTCTCGGCCAAAAGCTTTTGGCGATCGCGGGGTTGGCGGGCAAGGCGGTCGCATCCAGATCGGTGAGCAGCTCAAAATAGGTCGGCACCAAAGCATCGGGCACCTTTTCGAGTTTGGAATACATGGTCAGCGGGTCTTCCGTGAGGCCCACATAATTGCCCAAGGATTTGGACATTTTCTGCACACCGTCCAACCCCGGCAACAGCGGCAGCAACAGGCCAAATTGGGGCGCTTGCCCAAAATGCAACTGCAAATCACGCCCCATCAGAATGTTGAACTTTTGGTCGGTGCCCCCCAACTCCACATCGGCCGCCACCATCACCGAATCGTATCCCTGCAACAGCGGATAAAAAAACTCGTGCAGGTACACCGGTACCCCCTTCTCGTAGCGCTCGGCAAAGCCCTCCTTGGCCAACATTTGTCCCACCGTCGCCGTCGCCAACAAAGCCAGAGCCTTGTCCAAGGGCAAATCCTCCAGCCAATCGCCGTTGTAGCGCACCTCCAGCCGCGCTGGATTCATGTCCAAAACCTTGGCCGCCTGCGTCAAATAGGTCTGGGCATTGAACGCCACTTCTTCCGCCGACAGCCGGGGCCGCGCCTCCGACTTGCCCGTCGGATCGCCAATGCGGGCCGTAAAATTGCCCACAATCAACACCGCTTGGTGCCCCGCATCCTGAAATTGCCGCAGCTTGCGCAACGCCACCGTGTGGCCCAAATGCAAATCCGGCCGTGTGGGATCGATGCCCAGCTTGATCCGGCCCGATCGCCCTGCCAGGTGTTGCCGCAGGTTTTCGGTGGGGCCGTCCGGAAAAACCTCCGCCGTGCCCCGCTCCCGCAGCTTGCGATCGCCTTCCCCCCAAGAGTTGCCGATTTCGTCCTTATTCACGCCCAAACTTTCGATTAGAATTGCCGTAGCATTTTCTCCATTTTCGCACTTTGAGGAGCGAAATCCGGCGGTGGCTCCCAACCCCTTCAACCCCAAACCTGGGCAACCTGCAACCCCGGCCACCAAAATTCCGGGAACCAAAATCCCGGTAAGGCCCACCGCCGCCATGGCCGCCACCGGTCACACCCCAGGGGCCGGGGAAGCCGTGGCGATGCGCCGGGTGCGTCTTTCGGGGCCCATGCTCCTGCTGTCCTTGGTCAAGGGAGTGCTGCAGGTATCGGGGGGAACCCTCTTGGCCGCCTTGTTGATGGGGGGAGCCACCGTCGCCGGGGGGTTGGTGGGGCTGGCCCTGAGCTTTCGCAATTTGCCCGATGTGCGGGTGTTGAAGGGCTACGTGCCCACCGAAACTTCTTACATTTACGACATCAACGGCGAGTTGCTGGCCCGGGCGCACGGCGATGTCAACCGGGAGGTGGTGCCCCTCTCCAAAATTTCTCCCCACCTCAAGCGGGCGATCCTGGCGATCGAAGATGCCTACTTTTACAAACATCAGGGCATCGATCCGGCGGGGATTGCCCGCGCCACCGTGGTGAATTTCAAATCGGGGGCGACGGTGGAAGGGGGCTCTACCCTCACCCAGCAATTGGTGAAAAACCTGTTTCTGACCGACGAGAAAAGCCTCAGCCGCAAAATCGCCGAAGCGGTGTTGGCGTTGCGGGTAGAGCAGGTTTTCGAGAAAGACAAAATCTTGGAGATGTACCTCAACCAAGTGTTTTGGGGTCGCAATACCAACGGTGCGCAGGCGGCAGCCCAAAATTACTTTGGCAAAAGTGCCGCCGAGTTGACCCTTGGGGAAGCGGCCATGATGGCGGGCATTGTCCAAGCGCCTTCGGTGTTCAATCCCTTTGACAGTTACCAGACCGCCAAACGCCGTCAATCCTTGGTGTTGGAACGGATGCGGGAGTTGGGATGGGCCACCGATGCGGAAATTGAAGCGGCGAAAAAGCAGCCGATTCGATTGGGGCCGGGCACTTCGTACCAAGCGAGCAAATCGCCCTACGTCACCCAAGCGGTGATTGCGGAATTGGAGGAAAAATTTGGCCCCGATGTGGTGCTCAAAGGCGGACTGCGGGTCACCACCACGGTGGACATGAATTTGCAACGCAAAGCCGAAACGGTGGCGGCACGGGGGATCGCCCGGCTAGAATCCCAAGGAGCCAACGCCGACCAGATGGCGATCGTGGCCGTGGATCCCAAAAACGGCTTTGTGAAGGCAATGGTGGGGGGGGTCGGCGCCTTCAAGGAGAATCAGTTTAACCGGGCGGTGCAGGCGCGGCGCCAGTTGGGATCGTCCTTCAAGCCGTTCGTGTATTACGCAGCGTTTGCGGCGGGCTTGTACGGCATCGATTCCTATGTGGACGATTCGCCAGTGAGCTATTTGGATGGGAACGAGTATTACACTCCCCGCAATTACGATTTTACTTTTGCCGGGGGCATGAGCGTGCGGCAGGCGATCGCCGTGTCGCGGAACATTCCGGCGGTGGTGTTGGGGCAACAGGTGGGGCTGAACAAGGTGATTGAGATTTGCCGTCGGATGGGAATCAAAAGCCCGATGGTGCCGGTGATTTCGTTGCCGTTGGGTTCGGCCGATCTCACGCCGATGGAGGTGGCGGGGGCGTATGCGGCTTTTGCCAACGGTGGGTTCAAGGCGGAAGCCACCCTCATTTCGCGGGTGACGGATTCCCAGGGCAACATTTTGCTGGACAACAACCGCAAACCGGAGCTGGTTTTGGATCCGCTGGCGGTGGATCAAATCACTTCGGGGATGCAAACGGTCATCCAGAGCGGCACCGGCACAGAAGCCCAGATCGGCCGACCCGCCGCCGGCAAAACGGGAACCACTTCCGATGCGCGGGATGCTTGGTTTGTAGGGTACGTGCCGCAATTGTCGGTGGCGATCTGGATTGGCAACGACGATTATTCGCCGATGGCGCAGGGGGTCACGGGGGGGGTGTTTGTGGCTCCCATTTGGCGGGACTTTATGTTGGAGGCGATGCAGGGGGTGCCGGTGGCGAACTTCCCCAATCCTTACACCATCTTGGAGCGGCACAAAAAACGCTAGGGGCGGCCCGGGGCAAACCGGGTAGTATAGCGGCAAATAACTTGGTGAGGACGGGGTGCAGGGGTGAAACCCTGGCTGGGGGCGCAGCCCCCAAACCCCCTTTTCTTTCGATGTCCGAACCTAACCGAAGATAGCTATACACTGAAAACAGCCGGTCGGTAGATTTTCCTATGTACGTCAAAGCGCAGTTGTTGTTGGGATTGTCGATGTTGTTGGCCATTTCGTTTGTGGCCTGTGGGTTTGCGCTGGCTTCGGGGGAACCGGATTGGGGGCCGACGGCCACCTGGGCAACGTTGGCCGGGTCGCTTGCGCTGTGCGTGTTCACGTTTGTACGGGCGGTACAGATGGCACGGGCTGCTTTGAAATGAGCCGAGTGGTGGATTGGGTGGTGGTTGGGGGGGGGCTGACGGGCGCGGCGCTGGCCTGGGAATTGCAGCGATCGGGGGCCCAAACCCTTTTGATCGATCGCGAAATCGTTGGCGAAGGGGCGGGGGCCGGGCGACGCCCCAAAGTTATGGTGGGATTCCCCATTGGTCGGCGACCACGCCGTTGGTGCAAGGTTTGTTTGCCGAGGCGATGGCCGACTATCCCCGTTTGGGGGAAACCCTGGAGACGGACATCGGTTTTGCGTCGATTCCACTGCTGATGCCAACTTTGCCCCTGGACGATCCCGCGGCGTTGGCGCCCGGATTTGCGGCGATGGCCCAACCGCCGGTGTTTGTGGAAACGGCGGCCGCGCGGAACCTGGAGCCGCTGTTGACCGGCAACATCACCGGTGCGTTTGCGGTAAGTCATGCTCGCGTAGACCTTGTGGCCCTGACCCGGGGCTACCGGGAGGCTTTGGGGCGGGCGGGGGGGCAATTCCGCCAAGGGACGGTGGCGCCGCCGTTGACCTTGCCTTTGCAGACCACGGCCGGAGAAGTGCGGGCCGGGGCGATCGCCTTGTGTGCGGGGGGGGACAGCGCCACCTTGTTGCAACAAAGCGGTTGGTCGGTGCCTTTGTTTTCACCCATTCCACAGCGTTGGATGTGGCGACCGCCGTTCGTCTGCAGTCCTTTGTGATGTCGCCGCATTTGACCCGGTTGGCCTTGGAGCGATCG
>JAAUUG010000270.1 GCA_012031195.1 Oscillatoriales cyanobacterium SM2_1_8 | reverse complement strand
CCACTTGGAACCACCCCTACCCCGCCGCCAAAGGAGTACCACCCCTGCCCCTCCAGAGGAGGGGAATGAAGCAGAACCCAACCATTCCGCACTGTGTTAAAAGGGTTCGGCTCCCCTTCTTCCGTTCGTGATTGGGGGGTGAGGGCGTGTTTCCCGGCAGGCTTCGACTGCGCTCAGCCCACTCTCAGGAACCGGGGAGAGAGGGGCAGACGGTGCCGATGTTCTCAATGTCCTGCCGAGTTCCGAGCTCGACCTTCCGAGTGATTTTCTTGACCTTCCGAGTTCCGAGCTCGACCTTCCGAGCAAATTTCTTGACCCACCGATCGCCCCGTTGTCAAGTTGGGGCAGGAACTATAAGCTAGAGGCGGGGAGGGACAGCGCATGACCTTGGCATCGGCACACCTGAGGGTTGAAAGCTTGGCAGGATCTCAGGAACCTATGCCCTTGGGGGCGGACGAGCTGGTCGTTGGGCGCGATGCCGAGACCTGCCAGATTCATCTGCCCCACAATACGGTCAGTCGTCAGCATCTCAAGGTCGCCCGCAAAGACAGCACCTCTTGGTGGGTAACGGATACCTCGACCAACGGCACAACTTTGGAAACGGAGTATGGCGATCGCCTTTGCCTGAGCAAATTGCCCAATTGCAGGGTATGGATACGGGCGGGCGATCGTCTGCAGGTTCCCCGCCAGCCGAAACCCCTTTTTACCCTTACCATCGTTGACCCCAATCGCACCCAAGATTCGGCCAAACCTCAGGCAAATCAGAGTGAAATGGGCTGGACGGTAGACGTGGCTCGCCAAAGGCTCTGCCATTGCTTTCGGGGAATCCAGTGGCCCAGCCCAACCATCCTGCGACCCTTGCCCCACACTTTGTTGATGTTCATGGCCCAAAAAAACCTGGCAACGGGGCCCGAAACCTTGATTTTGCGGGAAGACCTAATCCAAGCTGTCTGGGGAGATGGTGGGAGCGAAACCGAACTGAACAAACTCATCAAAGAAATCCGCGACGCGACAACCAGCAGCCTCATCGAAACGCGCAAGGGCATTGGGTACATTCTGAAAGTGCCAGTTTGTCGCCAAGAAAACCCATAGGAATCCCATGTTCTTGGCATGGTGTAGCCCGAATTGCCCGCGCTAAACTCAACTCCATGTTTCGTGGACATACTTCATGACTTCTGCGCAAATTTCTTCATGGGCGCTTTCTGCCGCGGCCACCGACACCGGTTTGATCCGAGACCACAACGAAGATCGGGTATTCCTTCAGCCCTGGCACGACGGTCAAGCCCTGCTGGCGGTGGTGGCCGATGGGATGGGTGGGCACCGGGGGGGCGAAGTCGCCGCCGAAATCGCGATCGCGGCTTTGGCCGAATTGTTGAACACCCCTTTGCCAGCCGACCATGCCGAGCGGTACCAGCTTTTGACCGAGGGCTTGCAGGAGGCCAACCGCCGGGTTGTGACCCAAGCCAACCAGAGTTTTAAGTTGTTGGGGATGGGGGCAACGGTGGTGGCGGCGATCGTCACGCCAACCTCATATTTGTACCTCCATGCGGGCGACTGTCGTTTTTATCACTTTCGCGCCAACGGTGAGCCGGTGCGCCGCAGCAAAGATCACACCGTGATGCAAGTCTTGCTGGACTTGGGGGAGATATCCGAAGCCGACATTCCCCACCATCCTATGCGATCGGTCGTCAATTCCTGTTTGGGCGGCCACAGCGATAAACCCGTAGCCTTCGATCCCCGTTGGTCGGAAGACAATCCGCCCATCTATCCCTGGGAGGCCGGCGATGTGTTGTTGCTCAGCAGCGACGGAATACACGGGGCGATCGCCCTGAGTCTTTGGCCGAACAGGTGAGGCAACATCACGCCGATCCTACGGCCCTGTGTCAGTCTTGCCGCGATCTGGCCTTGGCGGCCGGCGGCAAAGATAATCTTTCGGTAATTGCCGTAGTTTTGCCCAAAATCGAGGAATAAACCGTCATGAATCCCCAGCAGTTGTGGCGACAGTTGGAAACGCAGATCATTGCCGACAAATACATTCTGGAAAAAGTGGTCGGAGCAGGCAGTTTTGGCGGTGTATTTCAGGGCCAATGGCAAGAGCAGGGCAAAACCCTGCGCCGGATTGCGGTAAAACTCATGCCCGTCCCCGAAGACAAAGCAGAGGAAGAACGGAGTTTTCAGGAGTTGCAGTTGGCCGTCCAGCTTGATCATCCCCATATTGTGCGTTGCTTTGACGTAGGTCGTTGCCTTTTAACAGGAGGGAATTATTTCTACTTGGTGATGGAGTTGGGAACCGAAAGCCTGCAGCAAAGGCTGAATCGCCGCTTGCTCGATGCCGAAGAACTCCAGAGCCTGTGTGAACACATTGCCAAGGCACTGGACTACCTGCACAATCCCGACAGCGCTCTGCAAGCCCATTTGCCCCAAGGTCGGCCAATCCAAGCGCTGGTGCACCGTGACCTCAAACCCGGCAATATCATTCAAGTGGGCGATCGTTGGAAGTTGTGTGATTTGGGCATTGCCCGTGCGATTCGTCGCGATGATTACAACACAACCCGTCCCATGATGACGCTTGCCTATGCCTCTCCCGAAGCGTTTGAGGGCATCGTCTCACCCGCCGGCGACATTTGGGCGTTGGGAATCACGTTGGTGGTTGCGGGCACCAATCGCTTTCCTTTTCCTGATGCAGGAACCAAAAAGCAACTTGGAACCACCAGCCAACTCATCGAGAACATCCGCCAATATCGCCTGCAACTACCCAAGTTGCCTGAACCCATCGCCGAAATTGTCGGCTCTTGCCTGAAGAAAGAACGCACCGCTCGTTGGACAGCATCGCAAATTCTTCAGCGCCTGCAGGGCACAGCGCCTACTGTACCTCTCTCGCCCCTCCCCCCCCAGCAGACCGCGATGGTGGTGGGGGATGGGGTTGGTTCTCGCCTTGTTGGTCGTAGCCGTGCCCTTGATCGCCCAATGGCAGGCAGCCCGTAAGGAAGCCGAAGCAGCGGCGCAGCGGGCGATCGCAGCGCAACAGTCCGCCGCCGAATCAGCACGCAAAGAGGCTGAGGCAAAAGAAAGGGCGGAAGCAGAAGCTAAAAACGTGCGGAAGAAGAAACCGCCCGAAAGCAAGCGGAAGAAGAGGCAAAGAAAGCCGAAGAAGCCCGGAAGCAAGTGGAAGAAGAGGCGGCGAGACAGCGTGCCGCAGTTCCTTCAACCCCTGACCGTAGCCCCGATCGTTGGGCCCAACAAGTGCGTGAACAGTTGCTGGGAGCAGCCCGCCTGGCCCGCACCGGGGGCAACAGGGCAACGCACGATCCTTTTATTGATGAATTGGGCAATGGCGGGGAAGACAACATTTCTCTCAATTTGCAGGAAGGTATCGAATACCTAATCGTTGGTGTTTGCGATGAGGACTGCTCCGATCTGGATTTGGTTCTTCGTGATGACAACGGCAACATTGTTTCTTCCGACACCAAAGACGATGATATTCCGATTGTGCGCATCACCCCCCGCTGGAATGCTCGTTTCAAGGTTCAGGTAACGATGGCTAGCTGCACCAACGCTCCCTGTCGCTACGGCATTGGGGTTTTGGCAATCGTTGATGGCTTGGGCCGGTGGACAATCCCACGCAAATCCCATGTTAATGCCATAGACACTTCCTCGTCCTCCCGATACCCTGAAAACGTTAACCCACTGGAGCAAGCACCCATGTCTCACAATCTTTACGAACCGTACCAACCCTCGGTCAACACCGCGTTGCACGAAAAACACCGCCTCACCCGCCACTTGGCCGTCGGCGCCCTAGCCATGATGGCTGTGGCCGCACCGTTGCCAGCGCCAGCCCGTCCCACAACCCCGTCCCTCGTCCCGAGCCCGGAGCTCCTCGCCTCCCGCCCCGATCCTTGGGCCCAACAAGTGCGTGAACAGTTGCTGGGAGCAGCCCGCCTGGCCCGCACCGGGGGCAACAGGGCAACGCACAATCCTTTTATTGATGAGTTGGGCAATGGCGGGAAAGACAACATTTCGCTCAATTTGCAGAAAGATATCGAATACCTAATCGTTGGTGTTTGCGATGCGGGACTGCTCCGATCTGGATTTGGTTCTTTTTTGACGACAAGGCAA
>JAAUUG010000269.1 GCA_012031195.1 Oscillatoriales cyanobacterium SM2_1_8 | reverse complement strand
CAGCACGGGAGAGGGGAGTAAAGGCAGTCAAAACAATCATGGTCGTGTCACTTTTAATTAAATTGACTATATAGCTGTTTTGCATAGCGACGAGACAAAACAAGTCGGGTCGCAGGGGCGAAGCCCCTATTGGTTCTATTAGACTTTCGTTGGGCAGGAAAAAAACGTATCAATTTTAATTAAAATGACTATAAACCCCTGAAATTGCTTTGGCAGGGAGAGGGAAACCCAAGTCTAGGCGGGGTTTTCCTAGGTTGGGGTGGGGTTTTCCCCCTAGGAGCAAAAGATACAATGAGCATATCCACAACGGAAGCATGACCATGACGATCCGAGTTCCCAAGCTCAAAAACCTTGGCCGCATCCTGGTGGCGCTGGTTTTGGGGATGGCCCTTTGGTTGAGCCATCCGACGGAAGCCCAAGCGCGGCGGGGCAGCGGTCGGGTGGGCGGTGGTTCCTTTCGGGCCCCGACCGCACCATCCGTCCCAGCAGTTCCCGCGCCCTGTCGGCCGCACCAACACCTACTACGCCCCGACTCCCTTTTCGCCTTTTGGCGGGGGCTTTTTCTTTTTCCCTGGCTTCTTTGGCGGCGGCAACCTGCTGACGTTGTTGGCCGTGGCGGCGATCGCCGGGGTGGTGCTGCAAACTTTCCGCAACAGCGGCATCGGTCAACCCAGCGATCGGGTGACGGTGGTGCAACTAAAGGTGGGGTTGTTGGCTTCGGCCCGCACCCTGCAACAGGATTTGACGGAACTGGCCTACCGCGCCAACACCGATTCGGCCACCGGTTTGGCCCAAGCCCTGCGGGAGGCGACCGTATCGTTGCTGCGGCACCCGGAGTATTGGGCCTACGTCAGCAGCGGCCGGCGATCGCCCCTTCGCCGAAGCGGAACAAACGTTTCAAACCATGGTGGTGTCGGCACGGGCCAAGCTGGGGCCCGAGGTGCTCCACAACGGCCGGGCTTTGACCACGGCGGCGTTGACGAACCCCGACGAAGCCCCCAGCGAATACATTGTGATTGCCCTGATGGTGGCAGCCACCGGCACGGCCCTCCAAACGTTGCCCGCCAAAATCCGCGATGCCGAGCAACTGCGCCAAGCCCTGACCCAATTGGGCAGCGTTCCCACCGCCAACCTGTTGGCCATGGAGGTGCTGTGGGAGCCCCAATCCCCCGAATACACCCTCAGCGCCGATGAGGTGGTGGCAGCTTACCCTGAGTTGGTGCGCCTCTAATGGGGAACCTCCCCTTCTCCCACCTGCCGGTATTGCTGGACGAAACCCTGGCCCTTTGGCCGCAACAAGAGGGCTGGTACCTGGATTGCACGGTGGGAGGGGGGGGCCACGCCGCCGCCTGGTTGACCCGGTGCCCCCAAGCCCGGTTGTTGGCGATCGATCGGGACGACGAGGCGTTGACGGCGGCCCGCCAACGGTTGGCCGAATTTGGCGATCGCGTCGAGTTTTGGCACGGCAACTTTGCCGATTTTGAGCCGGGCGATCGCCGGTTTTGGGGGATTATGGCGGATTTGGGGGTGAGTTCCCCCCAGTTGGATCGCCCCGAACGCGGCTTTAGTTTTCAACAGGACGGGCCCCTCGACATGCGCATGGATCGGAGCCAACCGCTGACCGCCGCCGACCTTGTCAACACCTGGGACGAAACCGACCTGGCCAACCTGATTTACCGCTACGGCGAAGAACGCTACAGCCGGGCGATCGCCCGTCGCTTGGTGGGCCATCGTCCCTTTGCCGATACCCAAACCCTCGCCCAAAACATTGCGGCCGCGGTGCCGCCGGCCTACCGTCGGGGTCGCCTGCATCCCGCCACCCGTACCTTTCAGGCCCTCCGCCTCGCCGTCAACCAAGAGCTGGAATCGTTGACACGCTGGCTCCATCGGGTGGCCGACTGGTTGCAGCCGGGGGGCACCGTCGCCGCCATCAGTTTCCACAGCCTGGAGGATCGCTTGGTGAAGCACACCCTCCGCGACCATCCCCACCTTACGGTTTTGACCAAAAAACCCCTGATGGCCAGCCCCGACGAACAAAAAAGCAACCCCCGCGCCCGTTCTGCCAAGCTGCGGGGGCCCGTCGCCAAGTTGCGGAGCCACCGGTTTTCGCCTGAGCCCAGCCCTATTTCCAGGTGACCTTCGGCAAAATTTGACCCACGTCCACCCGCTCTTTGTATTGAATGGCAAAATTCAACAGCGAATCCAACAGCGAGTCGGATAGGTAGTGCGGTTGCAAGCCCAAATCCAACAAATTGGTGTTTTTGGCGTTGAAGTAGTGCTCCTCGGCTTCCACCCGCGGGTTGGGCAGGTTGGTGATTTCCACCTTGAGACCCATCGCCGCGCCGGCTTTTTGCACCAGGCTGGCCAGTTGCCCCACCGAAAACATCTCCGTGAATTGGTTGAAGACCCGCAGTTTGCCCGGCTCGGCAGGGTTGGCGATCGCCAACTCAACGCAACGTACCGTGTCCCGAATGTCCAAAAAGCTGCGGGTTTGACCGCCGCTGCCGTACACCGTCAACGGATGCCCGATCGCCGCTTGGATGCAAAACCGATTCAAGGCGGTGCCAAATACGCCGTCGTAGTCCAACCGGTTGATCAACAGTTCATCGGTACCGGTTTCTTCGGTGAGCACCCCGTACACCACCCCTTGGTTCAAATCCGTGGCCCGCAATCCCCAAATCCGGCAGGCAAAGTGAATGTTGAGGGTGTCTTGGCACTTGCTGATGTGGTAAAAACTCCCCGGCTGCTTGGGGTAGGGCAGCGTATCTTTGCGCCCGTTGTGCTCGATCGTGATGTACCCTTCCTCGATGTCGATGTTGGGGGTGCCGTATTCCCCCATCGTGCCCAACTTCACCAAATGGCAATCGGGGCAGTTTTCTTTGATGGCGTAGAGGATGTTCAGGTTGCCCACCACGTTGTTTACTTGGGTAAACACCGCATGGTTCCGGTCAATCATGGAATAGGGAGCCGAACGCTGCTCCCCAAAGTGCACGATCGCTTCCGGCTGAAAGGTGCGGACGGTTTGTTCGAGGTAGGGGTAGTCGTTGGTGTCTCCCACAAACAACTCGATCTGTTTCCCGGAAACCGCTTGCCACTTCGCGAGACGGGCCGGCATCGCGGCGATCGGGGTCAGGGTGTCCACCCCCAATTTCAAGTCCCAATGGCGACGGCTCATGTTGTCAAATACGCCTACTTCGTGCCCGCGATTGGACAGGTAGAGGGCCGTTGCCCAGCCGCAATACCCGTCGCCGCCAATAACCAAGACTTTCATGAAGGTTTCTGCGCTAAATTCTTTGTCAATGCTCTTTGTCAATGCCGAATCGATTCGGTGGCTAAGCTCTGGGGGAGACCCAAACTTACTGCCGATCTAGGGTAGCAGGTATTGCTGCGTTTGGCCTGCGGTCAACGGTGTTCGCTGGGGGCCAGGATCCGGGCGATCGCCTCGGGGTAGATGCGGTGTTCTTCGATCTGAATCCGTTGTTGCAGGCTGGCGACGGTGTCGTCGGGGTAAATGGGCACGGCGGCTTGGGCCAAAATGGGCCCGCTATCCACTTCGAGGCGCACCAGGTGGACGGTGCAACCGCTGATTTTGACGCCGTAGTCCAGGGCCTGTTGCACGGCGTGCATCCCCCGAAAACTGGGGAGCAGGCTGGGGTGAATGTTCAAAATGCGATCGGGATAGGCGGCCAACAAGACGGGGTGGCCACCCGCATCCAACCGGCCATCACCACCCATTCGACGCGGTGCTTTTGCAGGGCGGCCACGACGGCGCGATCGTGGTCCTCCCGTTGGGCGTAGTCCCGGTTGGCCACCAGTTCTTCGGGAATGCCAAGGGTGCGGGCCCGTTCCCGGGCCTGGGCCTGGGCTTGGTTGCAGATCAAAACAACGATCTCCCCCGGATAGGTGGGGGCCTGGGCTTGCTGGGCGATGGCGCCAAAGTTGCTGCCGCTGCCGGAGGCCAACACGCCGATGCGCACTTTGTTCACGGGCTTTTGGGTAACAGGGTGCTTTTTAGCATACCGGTGGCCGGCCTAGACCTAGGGACTCGACTTCTTCCGACCGTACCGCCAGTTTCAGGCTTCCCATTCT
The DNA here is from genome assembly GCA_012031195.1 of Oscillatoriales cyanobacterium SM2_1_8. GTDB lineage: Bacteria > Cyanobacteriota > Cyanobacteriia > Pseudanabaenales > Pseudanabaenaceae > UBA8156. The sequence continues at coordinate 28 of JAAUUG010000269.1, read as the reverse complement.
CACATAAAATTCCCCTGAAGTGCCGGGG
>JAAUUG010000268.1 GCA_012031195.1 Oscillatoriales cyanobacterium SM2_1_8 | reverse complement strand
GTTTTGGGGGGCGCAGCCCCCCAAAACCCCTCTTTCCCCTTCGATTCCCAAACCCACCCGAATATAGCTACAAGTCTTGCCCAGTCTAGGTTTCCCCTAGCCCCTATACTTTTTTCTGGCTCCTGAACCTGTAGAAGGGGAAGAGGGCTGGGGTGAGGGCAAAACCAAGACCGGGAGCGGGCTTTTCGCGATTGCACTCACGTCAAACCAGAGGGTAAGGGTTGGTTGAGGGGGTGCTTGCGCAGGCGATCGCCTTGAATCAGGGTGTGTTGGGCCCAGGCCAGGTCGGCGGCGGGAAAATCTTGCCGAAAATGACCCCCTCGGCTTTCGGTACGGAGCAAAGCACTGGCCAACAGGAGGGCGGCCACGTCCAAGAGGTTGCGCAACGCCAGGTTGTCCGGGTCTAGGCAGGGCTGGTGGGCCCCTCGCCACGCTTGCACTTGCTCAAGGGCGGGTTGCAGGGTCTGGCCATGGCGGACAATGCCAGCCGCTTGCCACAGCAAATTTTGAACATCGGCGGCGGTGCAGGGCGGCGCTGCCCCCACGGTTCGCCATGGCGGCAGGGTTTCGGGATGGGAGCTCCCCTCGGGCATCGCTTCGACCAAACGTTGGGCCAGGCGATCGCCAAACACAAAACACTCCAACAAAGAATTGCTGGCAAGTCGGTTGGCACCGTGCACACCGGTGCTGGCGGCTTCGCCGATGGCATACAACCCCGCCAGAGAGGTAGCCCCCCAAGTATCGGTGGCAATGCCCCCCATGCCGTAATGGGCAGCGGGCGTGATCGGAATCGGCTGTTGATAAATGTCGATGTGCCACTCCTGGCACACCCGGGCAATGTTGGGAAATCGATGGGCAATGGTGGCAACCGGAATGGGCCGCAAGTCCACGTAGGCCACAGAATCGCCCGTGCGTTGCAAATGGGAAAAGATCGCCCGGCTCACCCGATCGCGCGGTGCCAACTCCCCCTGCGGATCGTAGTCCAACAAAAAGCGATCGCCCCGGGCATCGATCACGTGGGCCCCTTCCCCCCGCACCGCTTCGCTGATGAGGAAGCGGGGAGCCCCAGCCACCGCCAACGCCGTGGGATGAAACTGCATAAACTCGATATCCCGGAGGATGCCCCCCCCCCGCCAGGCGATTGCCAACCCATCGCCGGTGCTGGCGGGCGGATTGGTCGATTGGGCAAAGGCACTGGCGGCACCGCCGGTAGCCAACACCACGGCTTTGGCCCCAAAATGCACCCGTTCCCCTTCTTGCCAAACCCAAACCCCCTGGCACCTCCCGGCCCGCACATCGAGATCCACGGCGATCGCCTGGGCGAAAATTTCGAGGTTCGATTGGCTTGGTACCGCCTCCATCAAGGCATCGATCAGGGCTTTGCCGGTGGCATCGGCTGCGTGCAACACCCGTCGCCGCGAATGGGCAGCCTCCAAGGTTAGGGCCAAGTCGCCGGTGGCCGTGCGATCGAAGGCCACGCCGTACTGTTGCACCAAACGCTCGATTTGGGCGCGGGCCCCCGTTGTCAAAATTTCGACGGCACCGGGTTCGCACAACCCTGCTCCTGCCTTGAGGGTGTCTTCGGCGTGCAATTCCGGGCTATCCTCGGGGGCGATCGCCGCCGCCATGCCCCCCTGGGCCCACCGACTGGCGGAACGCCGCTGGGAACGCTTGGCCAACAGGGCGATCGTGATTTTTGGGCCCCCATACTCCCGCAGCCGCAGCGCCGTGTACAAAACCGGCGGCCCCGCTGCCCACAATCACCACATCAAACTTTTGCTTTACCATGGGCCCGCCAATTCCGGTTGCGTGATCGCCCAGAACCATCGAAAATCCGGGCTCCAGGATGGCTCTATTCTGCCCCACAATCGGGAGCGGCTTCAACTCCGCTCAGCCCACCCTCAGAAACTGGGATGGGGGAAAGTCAGCAATCTCGACCAGGCGAGCGGCACTTTCAGATATAGCTGTAAACAACTTGGTTAGGACGGGGTACAGGGGTAAAACCCCTGGCTGGGGGCGCAGCCCCCAAACCCCCTCTTCCTTCGATGTCCGAACCTAACCGAATATAGCTATATAGTCATTTTAATTAAAACTAACACGGTTTTTTCTCGCCCAACGAAAGTCTAATAGAACCAATACGGGGGCTTCGCCCCTGCGACCCGACTTGTTTTGTCTCGTCGCTATGCAAAACAGCTATATAGTCAATTTAATTAAGAGTGGCGTGATTATAGTTGTTTTGACTACTCTTACTCCCCTCTCCCTCCCTGGGAGAGGGGCTGGGGGTGAGGGTGAGATTGTCTCAAATACATTTGACATGACTATAAATCCTGACCATTGAACCCATGTCGAACCCATATTGGAGCGGGTTTGCCACCTCCAACCAAAACTGGGGGTTACGCGGTAGCCCCCAGTCCCCAGGTTTGACCAACGGGCCTACAACCGATAGGAAGCGTTGTTGATCCGTTCCCGGTTCAGGGCGTTGTCGGGCCGCCGCAGGGTGAACAACTCCACGTGGCTTTGCAAAGTGGTCTTTTGTCGATCGCTCAGTTCCGGAATGGCAAAAATATCCTCAACCCGTTCGTAGGGAGCGTGTTGCACCAAAATTTTGGCCAGCGTCGGATACATCCCCCGCAACCGCCGAAAGCTGGCAATGTTGGCGTTGTTGAGATCGATTTTGTTGTTGTCGGCTTTGATGAAGTCCGTTTCTTCGAGGGTCTCCAAGTTGGCGGCTTGGGCGGGGACAACCCCGACGGGGAAAATCGCCAAGGTCAAGGCCATCGCCAGCCCAACCATCGGTAGCCAGGTTGCGGCCTGCCGCAACGACGTCCAAAACGACATCCAAAGGGTTTTCATAGGCTGCTTTCCGTAGGGTTTTGTTATCAAAAAGACTAAGGGTTAGCGTATCAGAATTGCTTAACCATCGACCAAGGATTCTACGCGGAAGGTATCGCCGGTCACCCATACCAACCGGGGAATGCCCCGCCCCCGGGCCCGTTGCCGCACTTCGTCGGGGGGATGGGGCGCCACATACACCTCCACCACGGTATCCAGCCGTTCCTGACGGATCGCGGCGGCCCGGGCAAAGGCTTGGGGAATGTCGGCCGGTGTGGTCGGCACAATCACCCACCGGGGCACCAAGGTTTGCTGGGGCAAAAGGTCTTGGAGCACTTTTTGCAATTCTTCCAGATGCAGGCAGAAGCCAATGCCAGGATAGGACTTGCCTTGGGGATGGTACAACCCCAACAGGCGATCGTAGCGACCGCCCCGCCCCACCACGTAGTTGCCGCTGACGGCCTGAAAGACAATGCCGGTGTAGTAATCAAACGTCTCGATGGTGGACAAATCGAGGTAAAGCCGGCTGCCGGGGCCCACGCTTTGCCACAATTGCACCAAAAATTCCAGCCGCTCCCGCTCGGGGGCAATTTGGGCGGCCAGGTTGTCTCCCAGGTCATCCCCCAGGTCGGCAACCCAAGCCGCCAACCGTTCAAATACGGCGCTGGGCTCCCCCCGCAACTCCAATAGGGCGACTCGCCCGCTCTTGCCACGGTGCCGCCAACGGCAAAGCCAACAACCCCACCCGATCCAGCCGGGCCAAACACTGCCGCACCCGCCCCTGCTGGGCCGCCGGGAAAACCGTCAACAACCGCGCCGTCAATCCGGCATGGCCCAACAACAACTGCCAGTCGCTCAATTCGATCCGGGCCAAACCTTGAGCCAACATCAACAAAATTTCGCCGTCGGCGATCGCCTCGCCGCATCCCAGCAATTCAACCCCGGTGTGGTAAGCCTCCACATGGCCCCGCGCCAACCGCCGAAACACGTTGGCGTTGTAAAACAAACGGTAGGGGAGCTTCTCGTCTTCCATCCGCCACGCAAAAGCCCGGGCCAAAGAAGCCGTTACCTCGGGGCGCAAACCCACCCCTTCGCGATCGCCGTCCAACACCCGCACCACCGCTTCCGGGGCCACCGCCCCCCCCGCCGTCAACGTGCTCAAGCGCTCCAAGGTCGGCGCAATGGCCCGTTGGTAACCCCATGCCTGAAAGACCTCGTTGAGCCGGGTTTCCAGCCACTGCTTTTGCGCCACATCCAGAGGCAACAAATCCCGCGCCCCTTCTGGCAACCGCCGCATCCTGTTCGCT